>JACMIX010000485.1 GCA_014380935.1 Gloeobacterales cyanobacterium ES-bin-141
ACGGGGTCTACCGGGGCAGTTGCCGAGATGGGCACTTCAAAGTTGTACCCGTGCGGGACAGAGACAAGCGGAGAAGTGTCGGGAGTAGACGTGTCCTCCTCACAGCTGATCCATGATCCCCAGGGCGTAGCTCCGCCGCCGCAGTTATAAACCGTACCGGCCAGAGAGGCGTAGTCTTTAATCAAACGGCGTCCGGCACTGACCACGAGGGTCGTAGTGCCGCCCCGCGCCAGGGGGTCATAGAGTTTGCTGCGGGGTGCGACGACACGCGTCAGACCGACAGGACCGATCTCGTGGTTGCGGACCAGGATGGTAGTTCCTCCGGGTCCCGCAAAGGCCGCGGTACCGTCATGGGCCGCGGGTACGGGATTGCCATCACTCATCAGGTCTCCCGCAACTGAGAAGACCGTATAGCGGAAACCGGCCGGCAAATCCAGCCGGCCGTCCGGGTCAGGCAGCAGGGGACCGTAACCCGCTCCCTTCGTTGTCTGGCCAAATGCTGCTCTGGTATACAGTGCCTGGAGAGGAGCCACGGCTATTCCCCCAAGCATTCCTGCGCCCACGATGAACCGCCGTCTTGAAAATGCCATTACCTGATCCTCAGAGGAAGTCATGAAGCACTTTAGAGGATGCAGATGAACAACAGGTTAAGCGTGGCGGTTTACGGAGCGTTAGCCAGCCCGTGGTATTCCTGCAACGACTTCACGTCGAGTGGACCTTGCTGGAGAGCACCGATTGCCGCGGCTACGGCTCTTGCCCCGGCCAGGGTCGTGACCACGGGGATTTTTTGGGCCAGCGCGGTGCGCCGAATCACCTGACCGTCGGTCTGGGCTTCAATACCGGAAGGGGTATTGATCACGAGTTGCACTCCCCCGTTTTTCATCGCATCGACGATGTGAGGACGCCCCTCATGGATCTTGAGAACTTTATCCACCTGCAGCCCCTGGGCTTGCAGAAATCTTTGGGTTCCCTCGGTTGCAATCACTCGAAAGCCAAGCTCGAGCATCTGGCGAACAATTTCACTGACATTGGACTTGTCACGGTCGGTTACCGAGACGAACACCGTTCCGCGCACCGGCAGTTTCTGACCTGCCCCGAGTTGTGCTTTGGCAAAGGCGCGCCCGAAGTCGGTGTCAATTCCCATCACCTCGCCGGTCGAGCGCATTTCAGGTCCCAGGATCATATCGGTGCCGGAGAACTTCTCGAATGGCAATACCGCTTCTTTAACGGCGATGTGGTTAGGGATCACTTCTTTGGTAAAGCCCAGGGCTTCGAGGGTCTGGCCTGCCATGACGCGGGCGGCTATTTTGGCCAGGGGAATCCCGATCGCCTTGGCGACGAAGGGCACCGTGCGCGAGGCGCGGGGGTTCGCTTCTAGAACGTAGACTTCGTTTTCTCCCCCGGCTGCCTGCTTGACGGCATACTGCACATTCATCAGGCCAATCACTTTAAGGGCGTCGGCGAGTTTGACCGTCCAGTCCCGGATGACCGCGAGGACGGCGGGGGAGAGCGTGCGCGTCGGTAACACACAGGCCGAGTCACCCGAGTGGATACCTGCCTGCTCAATGTGCTCCATGATCCCACCAATCACCACCCGGCCCGTCTGGTCCCGGATCGCATCCACATCAACCTCGATGGCGTCTTCGAGGAACTTGTCGATCAAGATAGGGTGGTCAGGCTCGACCAGTACGGCCTGACGCATGTAGCGGACCAGTTCCTCATCGGCGTAGACAATCTCCATCGCCCGACCACCCAGCACGTAGCTCGGGCGTACGACAACCGGGTAGCCAATCCGCCGAGCGGCACCCAGGGCATCTTCAAAGGAGCGGGCCATACCGTTGGCTGGCTGGCGAATATCGAGTTGCTTGAGAATCTGCTCGAAGCGTTCCCGGTTTTCGGCGGCGTCGATAGAGTCCGGGGAAGTGCCCCAGATCGGTACCTGACACTTTTCGAGCGGGACGGCGAGCTTGAGTGGGGTCTGGCCACCGAACTGCACGATCACACCGACCGGCTTCTCAATCTCGACAATATTGAGCACATCCTCGCGGGTCAGCGGTTCAAAGTACAGGCGGTCCGAGGTGTCGTAATCGGTCGAGACCGTCTCCGGATTGGAGTTGACCATGATCGTCTCAAAACCGTCCTCGCTGAGGGCGAAGCTCGCGTGGCAGCAGCAATAGTCGAACTCGATTCCCTGACCGATCCGGTTTGGTCCCCCTCCGAGGATCATCACCTTGGGACGGTCGCTCGGGATAACTTCGTTCTCCTGCTCGTAAGAAGAGTAGTGATAGGGCGTAAAAGCCTCGAACTCGGCAGCACAGGTATCAACCGTCTTGAAGACCGGCACAACTCCAAGCTCCTGCCTGACCTGACGGACAGTCAACTCATCGCTACCAGTCAGGTACGCAAGCTGGACGTCGCTGTATCCTCGCCGCTTGGCCTCCCGAAACTGCTCGGCACCCATCGAGCCCAGGTCTGCTCCCAGCCAGGCGCGGTCGAACTCGACCAGCTCAGCCAGCTTGTCAAGAAACCAGGGATCAATGGCCGTGAGCGCGTGAATATCTTCAACGGTCAAACCCGCACTCAGGGCCTGGCGGATCTGAAAGATACGATCGGGATTGGGAGTTCGCAACTGGCTTTTAAGCACATCGAGATCGGGAGTCTCCTCGTCCCGGTCTGCCCCGAAACCGAAGCGCTTGATCTCGAGCGAACGCAGGGCCTTTTGCAGCGAAGCCTGGAAGGTCTGTCCAATCGCCATCACCTCGCCGACCGAACGCATGGCCGTTGTGAGTACGGGCTCTGTGCCGGGGAACTTCTCGAAGGCCCAGCGGGGAATTTTGGTCACCACGTAATCGATCGTTGGCTCGAAGCTCGCCGGGGTCTTGCGGGTGATTTCGTTGGTAATTTCGTCGAGGGTGTAGCCCACGGCGAGCTTAGCGGCAATCTTGGCAATCGGGAATCCGGTGGCTTTGGAGGCAAGAGCCGAGCTGCGCGAGACGCGTGGATTCATCTCGATGACGATGACCCGACCATCTCCCGGGTGAATGGCAAACTGAATGTTGGAGCCGCCCGTCTCGACACCGATCTCGCGGATGACCTTGATGGAGGCGTCCCGGAGGCGCTGGTATTCTTTATCGGTAAGGGTTTGAGCCGGGGCAACGGTAATCGAGTCACCCGTGTGGACTCCCATCGGGTCGAAGTTTTCAATCGAGCAGATGATGACTACGTTGTCGGCGAGGTCACGCATGACCTCAAGCTCGTACTCTTTCCAGCCGAGGGCGGACTCTTCGACCAGCACCTGAGAAGTGGGCGAGGCGTCAAGACCAATGCGGATCATGTCCTCGAACTCTTCACGGTTGTAGGCAATACCGCCTCCCGTGCCAGCGAGGGTGAAGCTGGGCCGTAAAATCAGCGGAAAAGAACCAATCTCGTCTGCGACCTGACGCGCTTCTTCCATGTTGTGGGCGAACCCTGAGCGCGGGACTGAAAGGCCGATCTTCTCCATCGCCCGCTTGAACTGCTCGCGGTCCTCAGCTTTTTTAATCGCTTCAAGCTTGGCACCGATGAGTTCGACCCCGTAGCGCTCAAGAACGCCCGATTCTGCCAGGTCCACCGCCACATTGAGGGCCGTCTGGCCCCCCATGGTTGGGAGCAGGGCGTCCGGCCGTTCGCGCTCGATGACCCGCTCAACACTCTCAGGAGTGACTGGCTCGATGTAGGTTCGGTCAGCAGTAGCCGGATCGGTCATGATCGTGGCCGGATTGGAATTGACCAGCACGACCTGGTAGCCTTCCTCTCGTAGAGCCTTGCAGGCCT
>JACMIX010000486.1 GCA_014380935.1 Gloeobacterales cyanobacterium ES-bin-141
AGAAGTAGGAACGACCTTGCGGGTCGCGCCCGCCGACGCGCGGGTTCTCCACAGCGTTGTTGAAGGGGCCGGCGGCGTAGTGGAAGACCTCGCTCACGTTGACGCCGCGGGCGATCAAGTCGTCGCGGAGGGCGTCGAGGTCGTCCACGGCGAGGACCAGGCTTTGCGCCGAGCCGGGCTCGGCCGATGTGACTCCCTTGCCGAAGATGATCGAGGCTTCCGAGTTGTGCGGCGTCATCTGCACAACTCGGAAGTCGCCCTCCGCGACGTCGATGTCGAGCCGCCAGCCGAGATTCTCGTAGAACGCCTTCGCGCGGTCAACGTCGGAAACGCCGAACACCACGACTTCGAGCTTCATATTTTGACTGTTTACGTGATTGCTGCTCATCTTGTTCTCCTTATAACGTCAGTTCGGGATCAGAAAAGGGGCTGTGTTGCAAATATAATTAAAGATACAGTTCTCTTTTCGAGAATCTGTTTGCTAGGCTGCGAGCCCGAACATATCCTCAATGAACTTCACCTGCGATTGGATCGCTCCTTTCTCCACTCCGATGATTTGGCCTTTGCGAATCATGTTCATCACCTCATACCCTCGAATCGTTCGCCATGCCGTTCGTAATTTTTGAAACCCCAGTCCCGGCCTGGTCAGACGTTTGATGCTTCGGTGGTCTTGTTCAACTAGGTTGTTCAAATAGTTTACCTGCCGCAATACACAGCTTTCCAGCAGTGCCTGCTCGGCTTTTATTGTAAAGATCAACGACCTCGATGAGGTGCTGGTCTGGATACGGCAACTACGAGAGCAACGCCTCGGGCGGCGCACCTGCTTCTACAAACGTGCTCACGGGTGTTGAACGACGAGCTGGAGGCGTCATTTCGGTCCTGTATCCCCAGTTCAGGCCCATAACTGGGAAAGCTGCTTAGGCAGTGCAGGCACCCCCCGGAAATTGGTGGCCTCCTTTCTGATGTGTACGAATGCGCAAGCACAGGTTCTGCGTGAACCCTCCCATGGTTCATGCGGAACATGCTCGGGAAATCACGGAAGCGCATTTTATGCGATGCTAGCTACATTTATTAGTAAAATGCGCATTAATTATCAAATATAATATTTACTAAATTATTTATGTTGTTTAACAAATAGTGCCAGAAGCACAACGCTAATATGGCGTGTTGGAAGGTACCAGTTCTATGCCAGTCAAGTGAGAAGTGCGCCATAAAGACTGGCACATAAGGCTTTAAGCTCACAGTTCTCCCTTTAGGATCGAACTTATTTTTTGTATTAAATAATACAGATTACCAGAGGCGGGGCTTCTATGCTGCATGAAGTATTGCTAAGAATGTAATTAATATTTTTGGCATGTACTTTAATACAATATTTAAAGCGTTCTCGCGGTAGCATACCGTGACGAGCCGCTTGAGACGAACACTTCGAGTGCGCTCAAGCGTCCCTGGCCCAGGGAGTACTGTGTGTTTTCACTACCAGTCTTTCAGCACAAGCAGGTCCGAGCAGTTGTTAACGGACCTGCAACACGAGGGTAAGAAATTGCTCAAACCGCTGCAACCACACCTGAACGTTCGTGCAACAGGTGCTGAGCCGGCCCCGCTCATCAGCGTCATTGTCTGCAACTACAACTATGGGCGCTTCTTGGGCGAGGCTATCGAGAGCGTGCTCAATCAGACCTATTCGAATTTCGAGCTGATTGTTGTTGATGATGGTTCGACAGACGATTCGCGCACAGTCATCGAGTTGTACGGGGACCGGCTCATCCCTATTTTTCAGAGCAATTCCGGGCAGGGAGCGGCATTTAATGCCGGTTTCAATTGCTCCAGGGGAGAAATCGTCTGCCTCCTGGACGCAGACGACTACTTCCACAAAGACAAGCTGCGCCAGGTGGCAGCGAGCTTCTTTGCTCACCCCGAGTGGGTTCAGCTTGCTCATCCGTGCATCATGGTGAACCGGGAAGGCTTACAGACCGGGCGCAGTACCGGGCATCTCAGTCGGGGGGACGTACGGGAGTTGTTGTTGCGCTGGGGAAGATACAAATTCGGTATCACTTCTGCGCTGGCATATCGCCGCACGGTCCTGGAGCAGGTCATGCCGATCCCGGTCAAGCCCAGGGCAGCTGACGCCTACCTCAGTGTCGTCGTTCCGTTTTATGGCCAGATTGGCAGCATCGATGAACCGCTGATGTTTTACCGGATTCACGGCCAAAACAGACGTGCCCATAGCGACAACCTCGCTTATTTGCTTGAGCAACGTGAGGACATTGCCGTGTGCATCAATACAGCGGCAGCCAGGGTAGGTATGGCGCGCCGCTTTGATATCCAAAAAGACATGGATTACCGCAGTTTCAAAGCGGTGCAACTTGGTGGGGTGTCCAGAATGGAGGCTTTGCTGGTTCTCTGGTCATCGTTGCAAGAAAGCATCGCCATCGGACGGGGTCTGCAAAGCACGCTCGAAAAATTGGTGCAGCGTGGTTTGTGCGTCCTGTCCGCCAGGGAGGGCAGGGCAGCACTTCGTCTCGGGTTGCGCGGCTACGCACGATTCAGGTTATCGGGCGCCCAACCGACTGAGCCACAGGCTTAAACACTTCCTCAGGACACAAACATGATTGCATTACTTCAACAGAAGTACCTAGCCGGACGCGTCTTCACATTCATTGGGATCGCGGGCTGCATTCTGGCTACGGCACCGTTGGCTCACGCCAGTACCCTCAGTGCCTTCGACCGCATCTCAGTTGCAGTAGCAGGTGCAGAGGAGTTCAGTTCCGCCAAAGGGGGCACAGACGAGGGATTTGTGATTGGTGCAGACGGACAGGTCTTCGTACCGCAACTGGGGAAAATACCCGCGGCCGGCCGTGAGGAGGGCGAACTCGAGCAAGAGATCTCAGAGCGACTACAGGAGTACCTTCGGGTACCCAGTGTGTCAGTTCGTCTGGTCTCAGTGAGCCCTGTATCAGTAGACGTGAGCGGGGCAGTTTATAGGCCCGGTACCGTAACGCTGCTGCCCGAGACGCTCAACCAGACAACCATCCGGGACGTCGGTGCCCTACGCACGGCTTTCAATGCAATCAAGCAAGCCGGAGGTATTCGACCGGATGCAAACCTGGCCCAGATCCAGCTTGAGCGAGATGGCGAACAGGTCACGCTTGGGCCAGGAAAAGACACGCCCGTCATTACGGGTGACCGGATCATTGTCACGAGTCTTGGTGCGGGGGAAGCTCAGACCGACTCGGCAAATGTACCTTCTCAGCTTGCCCCAAGTGAGATCACCATCTACGTGTCTGGTCAGGATCTACCCACCGGTAGTGCGGGGCCTGTCCGGGTCAAGCCGGGCACCACACTCTTTGGGGCTTTGACTGCCGCAGGCGCGACGGGTCAGTCTTTTTTGCGCAGCGGGCGTCAGGTCGCGTTGATTCGCCGCGACCCGGCCCAGGGCAAACGGGAAGTCCAGACCTACGACCTCGACCGGATCATCAGTGGCGAGACAGACCCCAAGCTCATGCAAGACGACAGTGTGGCCATCAACGCTGGACCCGCGGCCAATTCGGCTGGAATTCTCAGTTTGCTCGGTCCCCTGCTCAATCCCTTCGTGTGGCTACTCAGGTAGACCTGATCCATTTCAAGCAAGACCTATTGGAGCAAAGATGAATAAAGTCCTCACAATCCTGCGCCGACACTGGAAGCCTCTGCTTGCGCTCAATGCAGGCCTGCTTGCCGCCACAGTCGCTATTGCCACGTTCTATCCGCGTACCTGGACGGCGAGTGCCAGATTTATTTTGCCCAACATGACCGGTAGTCTGGACGCCAGCCTCGGCACGTTGGGAGAGATCAACAACAGCGGTCTTACCTTCAGTACAGAAGTCAACCCAACCATGATCCAGTCGTCCATCTTGATGAGCGACTCGGTCTTGAGGCGCGTCTGGGCAAAGGACCCTAACCCGGACAAGTCTCCTTTGCTTGAGAATTACAGGAAGCTCTTCAAGGCTACCGTTCAAGACCAGTCAACGATTATCGCTCTTGAAGTGAGTGGTTCGAGCATTGAACTGGCACGTTTTCGTGCCCAAACGCTGGTGCAGACCTACCAGGCAAGACTCAATGAACTGCGCCAGGACGACGCCGGGGCACATGAGCGCTTCAGCCGCGACGAACTTGAACAGGCCCGAGCCACCCTCGTCAGCGCACAACTGGCCCTCTCCAGATTCAAGCAAGCCACAGGTCTGGTGGACATCGACGAGCAGACAAGGGCACTTGCCGGCTCCATCAGCGCCCTGACCGCTTCCCAGGTCCAGGCGCTGAGTACGGGCAAGGCAGCCGAGGTCCGGGCCAGGGTCCTCGCGGCGCGCCTGGGGATGACTCCCAAGCAGGCGATTGATTCTCTACGCCTGAGTGAGAACAAAGAATACCAGATAACCCGCCAGAAGCTCGCGGATGTAGAAGTCGCCCTGGCTGAAGCCCGCGGTCTCTACACCGACAAAAATGCACGGGTAAGGTCCTTGCTTTTGCAGCGCGATGAATTGCTGAGTGCCCTTAAAGAGCGGATCGCGCAGGCTGCTCCCGGAAGCACGGATGTCAATGGTGGTTTGGGCGGCAACAACTATCGAGACGGTCGTATCGATCTGATCGTGCAGCTGATCGCGCTTGAGAGCGAAGCGAGTGGACTTGAGCGGCAGGCGGCCCAGGTTCAGCAACGGCTTGACGGGCTCGACTCAACCCTGCGTTCGATTGGCAAAAATCAGGGCCAATTGCTCGATCTACAGCGCAGATACGACATCGGCGAGGGTGTTTACAAAGGTCTGGTCGCCCAGGTGCAGCAAGCCAAGGTCAGTGCCTTTAACGCTTACCCGAACGTGCAGGTACTGGATCAACCAACCGTTGATCCCAAGCCATCCAGTCCAAAGTTGTCGCTCATCGCCCTGGGTGCCCTGCTCGCCTCAGCCCTGGGCAGCATCGCTCTCGCCCTGCTGCTCGAAGGCCGCAACCCTCTGTTGGGTCCAAAAGACCTGCAGGGAGTCGAATTTCCAGTGCTCGCACGCATCCCCCTACTCAAAGGTCCAGCACTCGAATCGGATCTCGAAGCTGAGACCGG
>JACMIX010000487.1 GCA_014380935.1 Gloeobacterales cyanobacterium ES-bin-141
TGGAGTGGAGAGACTCAGGTCGTCTCCCACCCGCTCGAAATCGGGGCGGTCGGCCACCGGGTCGTTCACGGCGGTGAGCAGTATCGCGAGAGCACCCGGATTACTTCCGAGGTGAGAGCGGAGATCGAACGCCTGTCGGCCTTTGCTCCCCTGCACAACCCGGCCAGTTTGGAGGGGATCGAGGCGATTGAGCAAGTATTGCAGAGCGTGCCCCAGGTGGCAGTGTTCGACACGGCATTTCATAGCCAGTTACCACTGGCCGCGGCAGTGTATCCGGGACCTTACGAGTGGTTCACCGAGGGCATCCGCCGCTATGGTTTTCACGGCATCAGCCATGCGTACTGCGCTCAGCGCACGGCAGCTATCCTGGGACGCGACCTCGGCTCCTTGCGCCTGATCATCTGTCACCTGGGCAACGGGTGTTCACTTGCTGCTATCCGCGACGGCCGGAGTGTAGACACGACGATGGGATTCACGCCCCTGGAGGGGCTGATGATGGGCAGTCGCTCCGGCTCGGTCGATCCGGGTCTGCTTCTCTATCTGATGCGTCGCGGTTGCTCAGTGGATGAGTTGGAGCAAGTCTTGAACAAGTCCTCGGGACTCCTGGGCATATCGGGCCGCTCGAGCGACATGCGCCAGATCTTAGAAGCGATTCAGGCAGGTGACGAGCGCGCACAACTGGCCTTCGACCTTTACATTCACCGGCTACGAGCATCGATCGGTTCGATGCTGGCGAACCTGGGTGGGCTCGATGCCCTGGTCTTCACAGCCGGGGTGGGAGAAAATTCAGCCGCTGTACGAGCGGCAGCCTGCACGGGGCTTGAATTTCTGGGTCTAAAACTGGACCCGCAGAAAAATGCCAGTTCGCCCGTGGACCTGGACATTGCTACTGCCGATTCGGCAATCCGGGTACTCGTGGTGCGCACCCAGGAGGATTGGGCAATTGCCCGAGAATGCTTGAGGCTGACCCGAGACCAGTGAGTTGCATCGCCGGTCTTGGGCAGTCGCGGTGGCAGAAGTGGATGGAAGTGCGTACTTCACTGTCCACAAAATTTGGGCAAACTCAGGCCAGGCGATGATCGATTAAAACCTCAAGGCGTGGATCGCTTGCATGGACGGGAAGGGCTTTTTCAAGTCGGAATTGGGCCTTGGGACCCGACAATTCGACCGACGCGATCTGGTTATGAAACCACGGCCGGTCATGGAGCAGATGCCAGCGAACATCGGGCCTTTTGATGCCAACTGTGAGGGCCAGTGCTTGGGCAATCAACTCAACCGGCTTAGACCAGGCTGTGCGGAAACCGTACCGTTCTTTGACGTCAAGTGAGTTGCGTACGGGCGAGCAGACTGCCTGGTAAATAGCACTTTGAACCGCAGCCTCAGGTTTGAAAGCGGCCTGCGCCAGGTAGGCGTGGTGGACATCGCCCGAGAGGATCACAATTGAGCGCGGTGCCCGGCCACGCTCCCCCGCCCCGACTGCCCGCAGCAGTTCTTTAAGTCTGTGGAAGGACTTCTCGAAGGCTGCCCAGTGTTCGAGATCAACTGCCTGACGGAGCCTCTCACCCTGCTTCGCCGCCGCATCTCCCCAGACCCCGGCACAGACCGCCTCGTTCCACGCCTCCAGGTAATGAATTGCGGGGGCAAGCAGGAACGGTACTGAGGTGGCGATGAGCAGGTGATCGCAGTCTCCCGTGGCTTGACGCTCAACCCAGCGCCACTCCTCCTCGTCGATCATCTGGCGGCGGCCACCGCTCACTACACGCCCCGCACGCGCGTCGAGCACCACAAGCCGTGTGGTACCGAAGTCGCGACAATAACTCCACTGGCTTCCCTGCACCTCGCGGTCGGCCCGCAAGGCAAACGCGCGCAAAAACTCCCCCCCGTCATCCATTTTCTGGACCCGCTTGAATTGCGTGTCCTCCTCAAGGTCCGTCGGGGAGAGATTGCCCAGGTGTTGATAGATCCAGTAGGACATGAACCCACCAACAATGCGCTCGTCCCACCAGGGCTTTGAGCGCATCGTTGCTACCCAGGCCTCAGAGATGTTCCAGTCATCGTGCATATCATGGTCATCAAAGATCATCAGTGTGGAGACAGTCGAGAGTAACCAGCGCAGGACCGGATCACCCCAGGCGTCCAGGTACAGATGGGTATATTCTTCGAAGTCAGCCACCTCCAGACCAGGTGGGCACTCAGGCTTGCGACGCGAACGGATGAACTCACCCGTACTCGGCGACACCTCGTCGGCGTAGATCTGGTCGCCCAGAAATAACAGCACATGAGGCCAGTTCGCCTGTGGTTCACGGCGCATGCGCAGGGCGAGCGCGTACAGAGCATCGACCTCCCGGCCCCGCTCGTCCTCATCTTTGCTCAGGGTATAAGGCGGTTCGTGCGGGAGCGTGACGCGACAGGAGCCAAAGACAAGCCTGACTGTTTGGCCCGGGTCGATTGTGCGGATGACACTGGGTGGAAAGGCAGAATCCAGCTCGGGCCAAACCAGTTGCGTGTCGAGCAACACGGTATAGAGGTAGGTATGCGCGGGCTTGAGACCGGTGATGCAGACAACCGCATAGTGGTGCCCCTCGACGTGAAACGTGCGGGAGCGGTGACCCAATACCTCGACTTCACAGGAGGTGTCTGTTTCAACCCAGATGGTCGCATCGGTCTCGTCTACATAGCGCAGTAACGGTCCGAGTATGAGTTTAGCCATCTGGACTCTGCTCATCGCAGGGCGGGGCAAGCTCGATTGAACACACGAGTGATAGTGATGCTCCTACGGTGAGCAAGTTTGGAATACACATATGCAGACCCTGACATGCGACCCTGGCAAGCGATAACCCGCCGAAACCTGTCTATATTAACATCCGACCTTCACACGTCGCATCTCTACGCTTTTATCAGCCGTAGGAAGCGCTTCTTGCCCAGTTTGAGAATTCTGTTGTCTAATAGACTTGCGTCTGCAAATGTCTCTTCAACATTCATGATTTTCTCGCCATCCAGGCTGACCCCCCCATTCTGAATCTGGCGGCGTCCCTCGGAGATACTCGCGCAGAGACCCGATTCCATCAGCAACTGGGCGAGACGGAGGGGAAAAGCAAGGCCCGAGAGCGAAAACTCCGGTACTCCAGTAGCTGAGCCCTGTCGCTTGACCAGGCTTTCGGCGTCTATTTGGGCCTGACAGGCTGCTTGCCGGGAGTGATACTGGCCGGTGATGGTCAACGCGAGCAATTTTTGCCGCTCTCGTGGGCTATCCGGCAACTCACGTGCTGGTACATCGGTCAAGAGTTCAAAGTAACGCGCGCTCAAGTGGTCGGGTACTTTCTCCAGCTTGGAGTACATGGTGAGCGCATCCTCGGTCAGTCCGACGTAGTTGTCGAGGGACTTGGACATTTTCTGCACACCGTCCGTTCCCTCCATCAACGGCAGGAGCAGAGCCAACTGAGGTGGCTGGCCGAGACGCGCTTGCACATCTCGACCGACCAGCAAGTTAAATTTCTGGTCGGTGCCGCCAAGTTCGACGTCTGCCCGTAAGGCCACCGAATCGTAGCCTTGCAGTAGGGGATAGAGAAACTCGTGCAGTCTGATCGGTTGCTGCAGGCTGTAGCGCTCGCGAAAGTCCTCTTTGGCCAACATCTGGGCGACACTCATCGACGCGAGCAGGTCGATTATCTGTGCAAGCGAGAGACCACCAAGCCACTCGGAGTTGTAACGGACTTCAATCCGGTTCGCCGTGTCAAAGTCGAGTACCAGGCGGGCCTGCTCCAGGTAGGTCTCGGCATTGACCTGTACCTCCTCGGGCGTGAGACGAGGCCGAGTCTCAGATTTACCCGTCGGGTCGCCAACCTGGGCTGTGAAGTCGCCGATCAGCAAGATGGCAGTGTGACCAGCGTCCTGGAACTGTCGCAGTTTGCGCAGGGGAACCGTGTGCCCCAGGTGCAGGTCCGGGCGGGTCGGGTCGATGCCCAGCTTGACCCGCAGGGGTCGGTCAGTAGTGCGTAGGCGCTCAATGAGGGTAGCAGCACCCCCGGGGAAAATCTCCGCGACCCCCTGGGTCACAAGACGCGTGATTGGTTCTAAATCGGACACAGGGCAGTGTGCTCCAAGGGAGCATCGGGGAACAGACTCCTATTTAACGGGCTCAGCCGTTTGTTTGGCAATCTGCTGGGCCGTTTGAAGGGCTCCGGGATCAATGCGAATGATCGGCTTGCGACCCTCTGCCGGAATAAGACGCTCCAGGGTACCCACGTAGAGGACACGGGTGAGACCCGGTTGCGGATGGACAACAGTCCGGGCCTGAATCGTAAAACTGTTGCCGGTAATGCTACGTCCGGGAGAACTCAGTTCAACCGCCGCCTGCTGGAGAGTGGCACCAAGAGCCTCAGCCGTGATTGTCGGTTTAACGGCAATTACAGCCCGGTTACCGCCCCGGTCGAAGACCACCTGATAACTTGTCGCCCCGGGAATCCGCTCGCGTACAGGTGAGGGCAGAATAGCCAGCGTCAGAAAGCCGACAGTCAGTAGAGTCATAAAGGCCGTGATGCCAAAGGCGCGAAAACACCATTGCTGCTTGGTCACGAATGCAAACAGGGTTACAACCACGCACAGGGCCGTAAAAGCTCCGGCAAGTTTCCATGACAGATCAAACAATGCAGACACAA
>JACMIX010000060.1 GCA_014380935.1 Gloeobacterales cyanobacterium ES-bin-141
CCCCAATTCAGGCCATCTGGTTCTGGACCGGCGTACTGGGCCTGGGCATTGGAGCCACTTTTCCGCAGGTCAACCTGGCCCTGCAGAATGCCGTTCCGATGGCCGATGTCGGAGCGGCCACTGCCGGTCGGCTCTTCTTTGTGCAGCTGAGCCAAACAGTCGGTGCCACGGTTTTTGGAGCCCTCCTGGCAGCCCAACTGACCGCCACCCTGGTTGCAGACCTGAAGCCGCTTGCTCAGGCGTTGCCCGCCCCGGCCGCCGCTTACCTGCAACCATACCGGCTGCGCGACGGTGGTGAGCGGGTGACGACGGCCCTTGCCCAACTGGACGCAGAGCTCGCCCGCGAGCGCTTCTCAGGCCGTCGCCAGGTCTCCCTTCAGGCTCAGATCATCGTTCGGCGCGCTTTCGCCGATGCTGTGGCGACAATCTTCGGCTACGCTCTCCCGGTTGCCGGACTCGCAGTCGTCCTGGGTTTATTGCTACCCGAACTGCCCCTCAGGCGCTCGAATGCCTCGCCATCCCCGGCTACCGTCTCAAAAACTTGAACTCAGTCACCTGCAGCAGTGGTCAAGTTTGTGAGGACATAGCCTGAAGAGTCTCCTTTTGGTGATAGGGTTGTGGGCTCAGACGGTCGCAGCAAGGATGCAATATAGGCTGATCTGTCGATAAGCTGATAGAAATCCTTGAGCACGACCAGCAAGCCGGAATCGTCTTATCGCAACTGGTACAGATCTGGGTCACCCTCACAGGTATTGCGGGATACATCAACTTGTGGCGGATGGAGATAGCGTACTGATACCTCTCAGAAGGCTGAAGATGCCCATCATTGTAGTAACTGGGTCGGCCGGTCTGATCGGTTCTGAAGCTGTTCGCTTTTTCTGTGAGCGTGGATTCCAGGTTATCGGCATCGATAATGATATGCGAGCCACGTTCTTCGGACCGGAGGCGTCGACCGCATGGAACCGCACTCGCCTGCAGGCTGAATTCGGGGACCGCTACGTTCACCACGACGCCGATATCCGGGACCAGGCTGAGATCGAGCAAATCTTCCAGGCTTATAGTTCAGATTTAGGACTGGTGATCCACACAGCGGCTCAGCCCTCCCACGACTGGGCAGCCAAAGATCCCCATCTGGATTTCACGGTCAACGCCAATGGCACCCTGGTGTTGCTCGAAGCTACCCGCCGCTTTGCCCCGGATGCTGTCTTTATTTTCACCTCCACCAACAAAGTCTATGGCGATACTCCCAATGCTCTACCTTTAGTCGAAGAGGAATCGCGCTGGGAAATTCACTCCTCTCATCTTTATTACAACGGCATCGATGAGACGATGAGCATAGACCAGACTAAACACTCGCTGTTCGGTGCCTCGAAGGTGGCCGCCGATGTGCTTGTTCAGGAGTACGGTCGCTACTTCGGCATGAAGACGGGGATTTTTCGGGGAGGCTGCCTGACCGGGCCGTCCCATTCGGGTACCCAGCTACACGGCTTCTTGAGTTACCTCATGAAGTGCACGATGACTGGTACTCCATACAAGGTGTTCGGGTACCAGGGCAAGCAGGTCCGCGACAACATTCACAGCTTCGACCTGGTCAACGCCTTCTACCACTTTTACAAAGAACCGCTAGTGGGCGAGGTCTACAATATCGGCGGCGGCCGGGCGAGCAACTGTTCCATGCTCGAGGCGATTATCCTGTGCGAACGAATCGCAAACCGGAAGCTGACCTGGAGCTACGAAGAGACCAACCGGATCGGTGACCACATTTGGTGGATTTCCGACATCAGTAAGTTTCAAACCCACTATCCTTCCTGGCATCTCACCTACGGCATCGAAGAAATCCTTCAAGAAATTTTTGTTGCAAACGTAGATCGCTGGGGTTGAGGGTGAAAGCGAAGGTAATCAAGGAGCGTGAATGCTGAAGACACTCTTGCAGAAAAGGGCAGTGAAATTCCTGATCGGGGGTGGAATGGCAGCGGCCTTCAACCTGCTTCTTATCCACGCGATGATCGATTGGTTGGATTTCAGCAGCCCCTTTCTGCGGAACATCGCAAACGCTCTGTCCATCGAACTATCGCTGGTACTCAGCTTTTTCATCTACCGGATCTGGGTCTGGCCGGGCGGCAGCTGGTCTTTTACCCAGGTTCTGGTTCGGCAGTTGCCCTTGTACCATGTCTCAGCGGGCTCGGCTGTTCTTCTGCGGATCCTGGTGATTTTTCCGCTGCTCGATTGGCTGGGGGTCAACTACGCCATCAACACCCTGGTCGGCGTTCTGGCCTCCTCAATACTCAATTATGTGATTGCCGACCGCCTTGTCTTCAAAGAGTCCTCAGCGGTGGACTTCAGTCGGCCGGAGGGACTTTCCACAGTCCTGGAAGCGTCGCCATCTGAATGGCGCACTGCGAAACCCTACTCCGGTGAATTCAGGCTCTCGTTAGTGATTCCCGCCCACAACGAAGAAGAGTGCATCGCCGATACGGTTAAAGGAATCGTCTGTGCCCTGGAAGCACAAGGAATTTCCTACGAAATCCTAGTGATTAACGACAATTCGAAAGACAGAACGGAGGAATGCCTCAAAAGCCTCTCCGCCGAAAACCATCACGTGCGCTATCTCAACAACACCTACCCAAATGGCTTCGGCTTTGCCATACGCTGCGGGCTGGAGAATTTTGATGGCGACGCGGTTGCCATCGTGATGGCCGATGCCTCCGATGCCCCAGAAAACATCGTCGATTACTACCGCCAGCTGCGCCTCGGTTATGACTGCGTCTTCGGTTCACGCTTTGTCAAAGACGGGGCGGTGTACGACTACCCAGGCTACAAGCTGGCGGTTAATCGACTTGCCAACCTCTTTATCCAGGTGCTTTTCGGTCTCAAGTTCAACGACACGACCAATGCCTTTAAAGCTTACCGCCGCGAGGTGATTGCTGGCATTTCGCCGTTAATATCGCACCACTTCAACCTGACAGTGGAGCTTCCGCTCAAAGCGATGGTGCGCGGCTATAGCTATAGCGTGATCCCGATTACCTGGCGCAATCGTAAAGCCGGGGTCTCCAAGCTAAAGCTGAAAGAAATGGGCAGCCGCTACTTGTTCATTGTGCTTTCGATTTTGCTTGAGAAGTACCTGTCCCGCGGCGATTACGTTCGCAGGAATACCCTTCAGCCGACACTGAGGAGAGCCCGCTGATGCGGGTGTTGATCACCGGCGGGGCTGGTTTCGTCGGTAGTGCCCTGGGCATTGGCCTGGCGGGTCGCTACCCGGACTGGCAGATTACTGCCCTCGACAACCTGAAGCGCTACGGTTCGGAGTTGAATCTGTCCCGCCTCCAGCAGGCCGGGATTGCTTTTGTGCACGGGGATGTGCGCAATCCGGAAGATCTCGAACCTGGTGCTCTGCAGCCGGAATTGATCCTTGAGTGTTCGGCCGAGCCGTCGGTGCTGGCCGGCTATGCTTCGCCGGGGTACATGCTGCAGACAAATCTGGTAGGTACGATCAACTGCCTGGAACTGGCCCGCAAGACTGGGGCAAGCTTCATCTTTCTGTCCACGAGCCGTGTCTACCCAATTGCCCGCCTCTCTGCTCTGGCCTATGAGGAGGGGACAACCCGCTTACGGCTTCAAGAGGAACAGCACGTTCCTGGAGCGAGCGGTCATGGGATTGCCGAGGATTTCCCGCTGGAGGGTGTCCGTTCGCTCTACGGAGCAACCAAACTAGCGTCTGAGTTGTTAATAGCTGAGTACGCCGAAGCTTATGGCCTGCGCACTCTTATCGATCGCTGTGGGGTGCTCACTGGTCCCTGGCAGATGGGCAAAGTGGACCAGGGGGTCTTCGCCCTCTGGATGGCCGCCCACTGCTTCGAGCGACCGCTCAAGTACATCGGGTTCGGTGGGACCGGCAAGCAGGTCAGAGATTTTCTGCACGTAGCCGATTTGCTCGAACTGATCGACCTTCAGATCGCTGCGCTCGATCAACTGCAAGGCCGGGTCTTCAATGTCGGAGGCGGCAGGGAGAATACCCTGTCTTTGCTCGAAACCACGCGGTTGTGTGAGGAGATCAGCGGCCAGAAGATCCCGATTGCAGCGGAGCCGCAGGGGCGGCCCGGCGACATCCCGATCTTCATTACTGATTCGAGGAAGGTCCGCGAAGCCACCGGTTGGGTGCCCACACACGATGCCCGCTCCACACTCCTGGAAATCTATGCATGGATGCAAGAATACAGGCCACTACTCAAAAACATCTTTGCCGGGTAGTGCTGCCACACCTTTGCTGGGGCGCGGAACGTACCAGAAGAAAGTCACCTTGCCAGGAGAAGTAGCATGAACAAAGAGGAAACCGCTTCGCCGACGTGGTTTAAGGGGAAGCTTGAGTATGCCGCCCTCTTGCCGGCTATACTGTACATCTTCCTGGCTTTCCTTCCCCTACCTCAAGGGCCGGTCCCCGGTCTTGATCCGTCCTGGCAGTATGCACTCAGCTGGGCGGCAGGCGAGGGCCTGTCCTTCGGCCGCGATATTGTCTTCACCTACGGCCCATTCAGCTACCTACTTGTCGGAAGAGCCACTGCTGAGAACTA
>JACMIX010000061.1 GCA_014380935.1 Gloeobacterales cyanobacterium ES-bin-141
TGTCCAGGAACTACCTCCTTTACTGGCGGACTCGAGGGTTGAGGTGCGTGTCGTAGTCCTCAGTGCCCTGGGGAGCTTGCGCAACCCGACCGTCCTCGACGCAGTGCTGCAATCTCTCGAGGCCGGGGAAGCCCCGGTACGGCAGGCCGCCGCCATGGCGCTTGAACAACTGTGCGACCCTCGTGCTATTGGTCCCCTATCGAGACATCTGCATGATCCCTCACCACTGGTAAGGGAGCGTGCAGCCCGAGGACTGGGGGCACTGCGTGCCACAACGGCCCTGTGTGCGCTGAATAACGCTCTACAGGATCCCGAGCTAGCCGTGCGGTTTGCTGCTGTCCAGGCACTGGAGCAGATCGCCGCTCTGGAGTCGGTGCCGAAACTTATCGAGACCCTTCAGCATGACCGCGCCGTCGAGGTCCGGGGAGCCGCAGCCCTCAGCCTTGGCGTATTCGATGTCAGCGTGGTCCCGGCTTTGATCCAGGCCTACGACGACGACCCGGAGCCGGAAGTGCGCTTCAGGGTAGTCCAGACGCTCGGTACCCTGCGCGATCAACGTGCCTGGAGTGTTGTCCAGCGTGCTCTGCGCGATCCCTCGCCCCGCGTATGGCCTGCTGCCGAGGCGGCGAATAAGCGCCTGCGCTCTCGTCCGCGCAGTTAGCCGCCGGGTATGGTCGGGACAAGGTGGTGTTCGGGTTAAAGGCAGCGTTCAGCCGCCTCACTGATGATGCAAACGAGTTGCAACGGACTGTAGCGCTGGCTGAGACGCCCGACCAGCCCTTTGGTGTCGTCGTCGGCAATGCTCTGGGCGACGAGCGCGACGCCTTCTTCGAAGAACTCCGGTTCGGACCGCTTCCAGCGCTCCATCTCGGAGTTGAGCATTTCCAGTTGTGTGGGAGTAAAGCGAAGTTCCTCCCCGGTCGGGCTGGTTGCCTGAAGTAATGCGATTAAATCGGCGCGGTTTTCGGGTAGCATCCTTTTATTTTGAGCGATCGCAATGCATTACCGCTATCGGCTTAAGTCGTGCGGAAAAGCCATTCTAACGGGGGTCATGACCCCATTTGACTCAGGGCCGGGAGCGCTCAGCCGCCTGGTAGGGCCGGAACAGGAATGGTGCGGAGATTGAGTGCGAGCGAGCGGTCGGGATAGTCCGTCAAGCTCAAGTTGAGGGACTCGACGCCTTCAAGGTCGGAGGCTGAGACCTGAATCGTTCCCCGGTAGACCTCCTGGTCGTCGGGCAGGTCAGCAGGCAGTCCCTCGGTGTAGGTGCGCAACGGGTTTCCCTGCGGGTCGGAAACTACCAGTAGATCAAATGTGGGGCTGTAGACGAAGCGGACCGGGTTGCGTCCCCGGTTTTGCAAACTTACTTGCAGGACCAGGTTACTGCCCTGCCAGAGGACCGAATCGACCTTCAGTGAAACTTCCTGGTCCGTCGCCTCGGCGGCAATGGTCAGCCTGGACGTGTCCTCTGCACTTGACTCGTTGGCCACGGCCTCTTCTTGCAGCTCGAATAGTTCGTCCTGGGAAATTTCTCCAGTGGGTACTGAGGCTACCGTGGCCAGGATGTCTACTTCTTTGAGTAGGCCCTGGCTCCGGCCGAGGAGCTTGCGCTCACCCTGCACAACAGGAGTAGGAGAGGTCACATCTTCGAGGGCGCGTTGACCGAACCAGTAGCCGAAGAACGCCGTGCCGAGCCCGACTGTCAGAACAACCACCGCGAGCACCAGATTGCGGCGCGAAGAATCTTGCACAGGCGGGGGAGGTTTGCGCCGAACGCGCAGGCGAGGATTCGCAGGTCTGGTCACAGGCAATGCGAGCCTACTCGGAGTTGAAAGGGCAGCAGTTTCTATCGCTAAGCCTAACAGGTACGGGCAGAAACTCCCAGGCTCAAGCACAATCTGCCTGTCGGAGTAAAACCTATCCGGCTCAAGACGGCTCGACGCGAGGCGGAGCACTGTTCGGTAAGATCAGGTGAGGCATTGTACCAAGTCAGTATTAAAGTATGGATTTTCGGATTGAATTGCTCAAAGTGTTGATCGCCGTGGGCTGGTCGGATGGCGAACTCAGCGAGCCCGAGCGGGCGTTGTTACGTGGGTGGATGACGGAGTTTCACCTCAGTGAGCAGCAGAGAAACTACTTACAGTACTACCTGGACCATCCGACCACCCGTGAGCAGGCCGAGGTATTCAGCCGCACGCTGGTTGAGGCGGTCCAGAGTCCGCAACAGCGCGAGGAGGCTCTCGTACGGCTGGAGCAACTGGCCCGCGCCGATGACCAGGTTGACGTCGCGGAGCAGGATTTTCTGAGCCGTATTCGAGATCTGTTTACCGATACGGGCAATCTCGGTTTGTTCGCCAATCGCTTCAAGCAGTTCTTTGCCATGCGTCCTTTTGGTTCCGGCGGTTCTGGGGATGCACTGCTAGCCCAGCTCGAAGCGGAGTTGCTGAAGGTATGGCGGGAGCGCGATCACCAGGACCCCGATGTCGCGGAACTAAAAGCCGGGGGGGCACTCAGCACCCACCAGAGGTCTTTGATGTTTGTCGGAGCCCTGGGGGGATGTACCTGGGCCGAGTTGGGCAAACCTCTGCCGCCAGCCGCGAACTGCATTCAGACGAGCCTCGGGCTGGATGAAGTGCCGAGTCGCTTCGTCGAGCAGTTTTTGAGCGATCCCTACGTGCGCAGTCTCGACCGTTCGCGTCTGGTACGCGGTGTGGAAGAATATGCCGAGCGTGGACTGGCCCAGGGACTGATCGATTTGCTATTTTGCCTGGCGGCCAGGGATGGTGAGATTTCAGAGGACGAAGTGGAGACCATCCGGGGCGTGGCGCTCGGGTTGAAGATCACGCACCGGGTCTTTATTGCCAGCAAACTGCGTCACATCCCCCAAACTCAGTCGTAGTCACTCAGCAACGCCTCGATAAACTCGTAGGCGTTGAAGGGGCGCAGGTCGTTGACCTTTTCGCCGACCCCAATGAAGCGGATAGGCAGTTGAAGCTGATCGACAATGGCGATGGCAATCCCGCCCTTGGCCGTGCCGTCGAGCTTGGTCAGGACGACGCCGCTGAGCTTGGCGATATCGGCGAAGACCTCCGCCTGACGTAGACCGTTCTGGCCGGTAGTCGCATCGAGGACAAGCAGCGATTCGATGCGTGCATCCGGGGCTTTCTTGTCGATGACGCCACGGATCTTGGCCAGTTCGTCCATCAGGTTTTTCTTGTTCTGGAGACGTCCGGCGGTGTCGATGAGTAGCAGCTCAATACCCTGAGCCCGGGCGGCGGCGACCGCATCAAAGACTACAGCGGCGGGACTCGCATTGGGTGAGGGGTTGGCGATGACCGCGGCCCCGGCACGTTCGGCCCATATGCGCAATTGCTGCACGGCACCTGCTCGGAAGGTGTCACCTGCTGCGACCATCGTTCTGTAACCCGAACGGGAAGCCAGATGGGCAAGTTTGCCGATGGTAGTGGTTTTGCCGACCCCGTTAACGCCGACGATGAGCCAGACATTGAGCGTGCCGTGGGTCGGGGCAAACCTGGATGGGTCGTCGCCGTCGAGTTCGAGTCGTTTGCGCAACTGGCCTTTGAGAAAGGGCAACACCCGGTCAGCAGGAAGGGCTTCTTTGCGAACTCTCTCCTGGAGAGCCTGCAAAATTTGCTCGCTCACCGTCACCCCGACGTCCGACTGCAACAGCAAGCCTTCGAGCTCTTCTAGCTCGGCGGGTCCGAGGGGACCTCGCCCGACCACGGCTTTGAGGTTGTTGACCAGACCCCGGCGGGACCGACCGAGACTATCGCGCAATTTCTTGAGCCAGGTGATCTCTTCGACGCTCACGTCCTCGGGACGGCGTCCCTGGGCTGCCAGCACCTCGGCGGACCACAAAAAGCCCGCGTCAAACTGAACGTCTACCGGCTCGGGAGTAGGACTGTCAGCAGGAAGGGGCTGTGGTGCTTCGGGCGGTGTGGCAGGAGACGAACGTCCAGGAAAAAAGCGCTGCCAGATGGGAGTTTCTGCCGGTGGCGGCGGCGTCTGAGCCAGGGGCTCCGCAGCATCCGGGGGTGCTTCGGGCTGAACCGGTTCGGGGACAGCCGGAGGGGCTGGCGGCACTTCAGGGAGAGGAGCCGGTTTGGCCCGCTCACCGTAGAGGAGACGTTGCCAGAAGGGGATCTCGGGCTCCGGGGTGGGAGTCGGGGTGACCGGCGCGGCGGGTGGCATTTGGGGTTGCGGAGCAGGAGGCTCGATGGCTGGTTGGGGAGGCAGGACCTCAGCTACAGGCTCGATGAGTGGTTGGGGAGGTAGAATCTCGGCTACGGGTTCGATTACTGGTGGTAGCGGTGCCTCGAATTTGAGCGGCTCGGGTATAGGTGCTACTTCTGGCTGAACTGGCTCGGGTATAGGTGGAACAGCGGTTGATGCCTCGGGTGCAGGAGCTGTTTTGGCTCGCTCACCGTAGAGGAGACGTTGCCAGAAGGGCATCTCGGGCTCTGGGGCGGGAGTCGGAGTGACCGGGGCGGCGGGCGGCGTTTGAGGTTGTGGGGTAGGAGGCTCGATGACCGGTTGAGGAGGCAAGACCTCGGCCACAGGCTCGATGAGTGGTTGGGGAGGTAGAACCTCGGCCACGGGTTCCACTACTGGCGGTGGCAGTGCCTCGAATTTGAGCGGCTCGGGAGCGGGTGGTGGCGCGGTTACTGGAGGCTCGGGGGTGGGAGCCGATTCTCCGTAGAGGAGTCGCTGCCAGTCGGATACAGCAGGTGTCTCAGCTATTGATGGTGCAGACCCTTCATCGCGCTCTTCACGAGCCAGGGCTTCGAGGGTGCTCTCCTGGCTCTGGATGTTGGTATAGGCCTGCTTCGCCCAATTCAAGTAGTCTGGCTGGGCTACCTGCTGGGGTTCGACTTGATCGGGGACAGTCGGTTCTGGTACCGGGACGGGTTCATCCTGCTCTTTCTCTTTCTTTTTACCGAAACGGTTGAACCAATCAAAAACCATGGAATCCCAGCCAACCCTTACTGCCCAATTGTACCTGTCTGCTCAATACGTCTTGGGCAACGCATAACCTTTCGGCCATGGGAGCGCCTGCTTGAGGTCATGGGTAGCACATGACTGGTGATGTTTAATTGAACTGGCCACTTCTAGGCCAGGAGGATCACCATGATTGTCTGGATCGCGGTTCTGGTCTTTGTCATCAGTTGGTTCATCACATTGCCGAGTTTGGCGGCGGAGCTGACTGTTTCGGCTGCCATCAGTCTTAAAGAAGCGTTTACCGAGGTTGGTGTCCAGTTCGAGAAAACCCGTCCCGGCGACAAGGTGACCTTCAACTTTGGTTCCTCTGGCGAATTGTCTCAGCAAATCGACCGTGGAGCCCCGGTGGATGTCTTCGCCTCAGCTGCTCTCAAGCAGATGAACGACCTCGACAAGAAGGGCCTCATCCTGCCGGGCTCCAATCAACCCCTGGTTCGCAACCGCCTGGTCGTCGTCATACCCAAGGGTGAGTCCAGGGTGGCCAGCTTTGAACAGCTCGCGAAAGTAGGTCGTCTGACGATTGGCAACCCCAAAACAGTCCCTGCCGGTCAGTATGCCGCCGAGGCTCTCACTAAAGCCGGGATCTATCAGTCTTTGCTGGATGCTCAGAAACTCGTCTTCGCCGAGAATGTCCGCCAGGCTCTCGCCTACGTAGAGGACGGCAGCGTGGACGCGGGTATCGTGTACGACACGGACGCCCGCATCACAAATAAGGCGAGTATCGGCTTCCCGGTTCCGCTGAACTATAGCGAACCAGTCATATATCCAATCGGAATCGTCAAAGACAGCAAGCAGCAGGAACTCGCCAAAGCCTTCGTTGCTTTCGTCCTGGGTCCCCAGGGACAGGCGATATTGCAAAGTAAGGGATTTCTGAGCGCAAACTAACTGGACAGAAGCAGGGCGGATTTTAACCACGCTCAGATGCAGTTCCGTTTCCCAGTAAATGCCTGATTGAATATCCGTGAGCCCATATGAAACTACTGACGCCGGAAATCACGAAGAGACTCTCTGTTGATATTCCCAGGCAAATTCCGTGCTTGAAGCTCCTGGTCTTGTTTGGCTCGCAGGTCAAAGAGACTGCCCATGCACAGAGTGACTGGGACCTGGCGATCCTGGCGGCCGACGGCATCGATGAAACACTGGGGGACTGGGGAGAGTTCGCACTCTACGAAAAGTTGGGATGTCTTCTTCAAATCCCCAGTGACCGCATCGACATCGTCAACCTCAAGCACTGCTCACCTCTCCTGGGCTACATCGTGGCCCGTGAAGGGCGTGTGCTGTACGAAGCGGGCCAGGATTTCCTCGACTTCCAGTTGAGAGCCTGGAAGATTTATGCTGACACAGTCAAGCTCCGAAGCTACACCCAGGAGTACCTCCGCCAGGAATTGGAGAGGCTTGGTAAATGACTCCTCTTGATCGAGCCGTAGTTGCCCGTAAGCTCCAATCGATCGCGAAATACCTCAGTGTTCTACAAACCTACTCAACACTCGATTTGCAAACATACCTCGACAACTACAACCACCAACTGGCGGTTGAGCGTTTGCTCCATCTTATAGTTGAAGCTGCCGTGGACCTGAATGCTCACCTGCTGGTGTGCTCGGGTTATTCTCCCCCGGAGAGCTACTACGCTTCCTTTATCGAAGCCGGTCGCCATGGTATTCTCAGCCCCGAGCTAGCGCAGAAGCTTGCTCCCTCCGCCGGTCTTCGCAATCGGCTTGTACACGACTACGAAGGGATCAATCCGCGTATCGTGTTCCAGGCAATGAACCTTGCCCTGGAGCAATACCGGCAATACATCCACGAAATTCAAGCGTATCTGGAAGACCAGAATGCCCCATAGTCTTGTATGAAGTGGCGGATTGAAACATTGCCCCGATTGATCAGCAGGACCTCGGAGCCCTGGCGAGTCTCAACTGAACTGGATCCCAATGAGGGATTGAAACGATGGTGCCGCACTTGAGCTTGGGTCAATGTTGAGATCAGGGCTCACGGCTACTCCTGAACGCCTGCCGGGCGGGGTGAGCGCGAGATCCCTCAAACTGATCAGCGTACAGATCGACCATGGCCAGGGTCTCGCCGTTTCCGTCAGCGAACTCCACCAGGTACCCAGCCGGGTACATACCAACGATTGTGCCCACGGCCCCAGCCATCAGGTCCCGCTCCGGTAAGTCTGCAATCAATCGGACCACATCCAAATCGCGGACGTCACTCACGGTTGCTCTCCTTGCCCGCATTCAAGGCGTTCGAGCCTATCGAGGATGCGCATGTTCTCAAGATGAAATTCGTGGATCTCCAGATTCGTTCGTTGCATCTGCGCGAGAGTCGCTTTTAAGGCTGTGGTGGCCTCGGTGTCGAGAGGATTCCTACTAGGTGTCTGTTCAGGGGGATTGGTCATCGTGGGTTACTCCGGGACGCTTGCGGGACGGGGCATCCGCCAAACTACCTCGAACTGATTGGTCTGGAGTACCACCTCAGTCAGGGTGCGCCCGTCCTCGTCGTCAAACTCAACCAGGTAGCCAACTGGGTACACGCCAACAA
>JACMIX010000488.1 GCA_014380935.1 Gloeobacterales cyanobacterium ES-bin-141
ACTAATAACCGGTCTGGCATTTGTCGGCTCCTGGATAGGGGCTCCGACACTCTGGATGATTGCTGATCTTTTCATAGTGTTCGCTGCGTTCTACGGTCCCTTCCACCTTGCGGCGATGATGCGTTCCAGACGGATGCCCGACAGAAAGCCCTCTCTTCTCAGTTGAACTTGATTTTTTGAGACGCGAACAGGCACATCCGCAAAAGGACTAGCCCTTCTTTAAAGTGTTGAATGTTCGATTGGCCGTAGGTGCGAGGCCGGTAGCGGATTGGGACTTCGACAATGCGCAGACTGAGCTTTGCCGCCCCGAACAGCAAATCAAAATCCCCAAACGGATCAAAGTCGCCGAAGTACACGCGCCCCTCGGCAATCTTGCGGTAGTCGTCGCGCCGGAGAACCTTGGTGCCGCACAGAGTGTCTTTGAGCCGCTGGTCGAGCAAGTAGGAAAAGACGATGCTGAAGAACTTATTTGCCAGTGTATTAAGCCAGGGCATGGCCGAGCGCGAGCGTGGGTAGACCAGGCGCGAACCGTTCACGAACTCGCCCCGGCCACTGGCAATCACGTCGTAGAACTTGGGCAGGTCCTCGGGCGGCACGGTCAGGTCCGCATCCAGGATGATTAAAATATCTCCGCCCGCCTGCTCAAAGGCAGTTCGTACCGCATCGGCTTTGCCCTTGCCGGGCTGCTTGAGGGCTTTGATATCCCAGCTATGACCAAACTCGCGGCGGACCTGCTCGATCACCGCCCAGGTATCATCGCTCGAATGACCCTCGACAAAGAGGATCTCGGTATGGCTGCCAAGGCGTGGCATCCGCTCGATGGCAGCCCGGATATTTCCGGCTTCGTTACGGGCCGGGATCACCACCGAGCAACTTGGATTGGCGGCTGGAACCAACACGGGCCGAGCGACCATGTACTGCGTCAGGCACAGATGGTGAAGCACCGGTAGTCGGGCCAGGTAGCGGTTGACCCAGTCTGATCCGGGCAGGTGGCGCGGCAGGAGCAGGCGGTTGCCCTGCTTGACCACCTCGAAACCGGTGACCTCGCAGAGGTTGCGCAGGTCACTGTCCGAGACCCAGTTTTGAGCCGGCTGGGGAACGCGTTCGCCGATACGTTCGCCCAACCGTAAGACCGGCTCCCACAGATAGTTGTGAAAGACGGCAATGATCCGGGTGCGCGGGTGGCACAACGGTGCGAGGCCCGCGAGAACGGTCTGAATATCAGCGAGATAGCCCAGCACCCCGACCAACAGGATGTAATCGAACGGACCGTCAAGCTCAAGCCGCTCGGCATCCTGACAGAAAAATTGCAGGTGGGGATGGCGCTCGCGGGCGAGCGTGACCATGGACGGGCTCAAGTCAACCCCGACGCCAACGGCGGGCTCGACGCTGGCCAGCAAATCGCCATCCCCGGAACCGATCTCAAGTACACGGCTCCGCGGGGGGATCAAGAAACGGCACAACCGTTCGATGTCCCGGTAGTAATAACGGTTGCGCTGTCGCCAGCGGTCATGGTCGTAGGCGATCGCCTCGAAGTGTTTTTGAACTTCTTCTTTGTAGGAATAAGTCATCAGCGGTTATCGATAGCCTGGTTGGCAGCCCGGTCAGCAAGCTTGTTGGCCTCGCGGGGTACATGCTCGAGGACGACACCTTTAAAGTTTTTCAGCAAGGATAGTGCCTGCTGGTACAGGGGCTTGAGACCTTCGTTCTTGACCTTGTACTGGCCTTTGAGTTGCTTGATGAGCAGTTCGCTATCCGCCCTGAGCGTCACCTGGGTGGCTCCGAGTTCGATGGCTTTTTGAAGACCGAGAATAGCCCCGCTGTACTCGGCCAAATTGTTGGTGGCCGTACCCAGATACTGGTATTCGGTGGCTAAAATCCCTCCGTCTTCGCCAATGAGGACCGCGCCCGCGCCCGCAGGCCCCGGATTACCCCGAGAAGCACCATCGGAATATATCAAGATTTTTGTCACTCTAGTCTCTGCTTGTCGTACTCCAAAGAATGTAGCAGCTTACCGGTCCGCAGGAAGCTTCTTCGATACATCAGGACCATCGTAAGGGCAGAAAAAGCTCCTGCCAGGCTAGCCAAAGCCGCTGGCAGGAGCTTACAGAGAGATTTTATTTGACCGGATCAGTTTGCATCAGCCACGAGAATTCCATGGCCCCGAAATGGCAAAGGTGTAACCGGGGGTCTGGATGTTGACGAACATCGTCTTGCCATCGGGTGAGAAAGTCGCACCGGCAAACTCGTTGTCGTTGACCGCGTTACGGGCGAACTGATAAAGCTCACCCTGCGGGGTCACGCCAACCACGAACTGGGTAGCATCACCGTCCTCGCACAGGAACAGGTCTCCGAAGGGTGCAACGACGATGTTGTCGGGGTTATCGAGCACGTTGGCATTGTTGGGCTCGACGAACAGTTCAATCGTGCCGCCTTCCTCGGCAGTGGCACCGGGGATGTAGCGCCAGACCTGGCCTTCTCCACTTGCGCCGCCGCTAGTGCAGACGAAGTAAACTTCGCCCTTGGCATAGAAGGCTCCCTCACCACGGACGAACTGGGCCGCACCCTTCTCGAATCCTTCAATCCGCACTGTGTCCTCGACCGGGTTGAAATCTTCGATCCGGACCCAATCGACTGCGTAAGGCACGCCGACCGGGAAGTCTGAGCCTGTGAGGGCCTGGGGAATGTCGATGATACGCAATGCCTCCAACACGCCACCCGCGCGCAGGTTGCCCGGTTGGTTGGGAATAAAGCGGTAGAACAGCCCGTCACCGGCGTCCTCGGTTTCGTAGACGATGCCGGTGGTCGGGTCCACTGCCACGGCTTCGTGGTTGAAGCGTCCCATTTCGACGAGCGGTACTGGATCGACAACACTCGTCGCACTGGCCGGCACTTCAAAGTTGAATCCGTGGGGAACAGTGACCGCCGGGTTGGTTTCGGGTGTGGAAGTGTTCTCTTCGCAG
>JACMIX010000489.1 GCA_014380935.1 Gloeobacterales cyanobacterium ES-bin-141
AAGCGTGTCCCGGCAAAGAAGCGGGAAATCTTCATCTGGCCGCTACCGTCCCCGATGGTCAGTTCGAAGATGGTCAGTTTACGGTTGCGAGGACTGGTAAAACAATTGACCTTGCGTACCTCGGCAACCAGGGTCACGGTCTCACCGACCTGACAGCCCTGAATAGTGGTGCGGTTGGAATAGTCCAGATAAGCGCGAGGGTAGTAGCGTAGAAGGTTTTCGACCGTCCGCAATCCGAGCTTTTCGAGTTGCTGAGCTGATTTGGGTCCGATGCCCTTGAGCATCGCTGTCGATTGCGACAACACCTCCGCATTCGCAGGCGGTATTGCCCGGTCTTTGGGAGAAGCAGCCTCCTCCAGGCGCCTGCGGACCTGGTGTAAAAACCGTCGGGTCTCAGCGACCAGGTGCTGGCGTTCACCAGCATCGAGGTCCGGGTAATATCCAAAGCGGCCTCCCAGATCCTGCCAGCGTCGGCAATCTGTACTTGCAAGCTCGGATGGGACCGCACTGAGGGTTGTGCTCAAGAACTCTGCAAAATACTGGCGTGTGCCACGGGTATTCTCAAAGCCCCGATCCACCTCCACGGCAAGGGCGCGGTGGAGACGCTGCAGAAGATCCAGCAGAGAAGTCGGCGCAGGGTAGTTGACCACGGTTTTATTGTACGGCCTTGGTCTAGACTCTACATGCAGAGCATCTGCCCCTCAAAGACAACCTAAGACGCCAGATATTGAAGGTACGGTCCATCAGCATATTTCATGAACAGACCAGGCAGACCGTTCAGTTGCGTGAGCAGGTTTTCAGAACGCAGAGGCTTGTGCAGGATGTAATTCCCAAGCAGGATTTGCTCCTCGCACGGCAGGTACACACGACCCGGTACCGTCAGAAAGATCACCGGTACACTCCGGTACTGGGTCCGAATTTGCCGATAAGCCTCGAAGCCGTCTAAAACCTCTACATCCAGCAGAATAACGTCAGGCCGAATGGTTCCTAGGTACCGTATGACCTGGACAATCGAGGTAGCACTCAGCAGGTTATGACCCTGAAGTTCTAGTTGACCGGCAAGACGGTCCAGAACGGTAAGGTTCCAATCAGCAATCAGGATTGTCAGGGCTTGTGTGAGCACAGGCGAAGGTGAGGATGGAAACACAACAGATCTCTTTGTATCGACTCTTTTAGTATTCAAGTTTTCTAGAGATGTTGCATCAAGCTTGAGTAAAGGTTGTCTACAGGTTTGATATTTTTTTGGGATTGGCTCCGTTGAACCTGTAGGGAGCTCGAAGTCTGGCAGGAGCCGACGCAGGCCGCATAAGATAGAAAAATCACCCGTGGTAAAGGAGAGCACATGTTCGTTCTTGCAGCAATCGCGGTTTTAGGTTTGCTGATCGTGGTACATGAACTGGGGCATTTCCTGGCCGCGCGCTTGCAAGGTATTCGGGTCAATCGGTTTTCGATCGGCTTCGGGCCGGTGTTGCTGAAGTATCAGGGACCGGAAACTGAGTATGCTCTGCGGGCCTTGCCCCTGGGTGGGTACGTGGGGTTCCCGGATGATGATCCGGACACCACGATTCCCAAGGATGATCCGGACCTGCTCAAGAACCGGCCTATCCTGGACCGTGCCATCGTCATTTCGGCCGGGGTCATCGCCAACGTAATCTTTTCTTATGTGATCCTCCTGCTGATGGTGGCCCTTGCCGGAGTTCCTGATGTCAAGCCCGGTATTTTGATCCCGAGTCTGGCCCCTCAAGCTGACTCGCCAGCCAACCGGGCAGGGCTCAAAGCAGGCGATGTGATCCTGGCTGTAAACGGTCAGGACCTTGCTGATGTAGAGCAACTGCGCAAAGCAATCGAAGTCAGCAAGAATCAGTCCGTGGATCTGACTATCCAGCGTCCCACTCAGACAATCCAGGTGAAGGTCACCCCTGATGCTAAGGGCAAGATTGGGGTGAGTTTGTCTCCCAACCAGAACGCCGAGCGCCGACCGGTCAAGGACATTGGTGAGATTTTCAGCGCTACTTCCACTGGTTTTCAGCGCATTGTGGGTCTAACCTTCGAAAGCTTCCGCCAGCTCTTCAGCGGGCAGGCAGGCTTCGATCAGGTAGCAGGGCCGGTTGGGATCGTGGCATTGACTGCCAATGCTGCTCAGACAGATTTCTTTGCGCTTTTTTATATCGCGTCTTTGATTTCCTTCAACCTGGCTATCATCAATATCCTGCCCCTGCCTGCTCTGGACGGCGGCCAGCTGGCTTTCCTGGCTATCGAGGCGCTGCGTGGCAAGCCCCTGCCCGCGCGCTTTCAAGACGCCGTCATGCAAACGGGTCTGGTCCTGCTGCTGGGCCTGGGCTTATTTTTGATCTTCAAAGACTCAGTGACTCTGCTGGTTAACGGCGGCTCGATGACACCTCCGTAATGGACAGGCGACAGCAGGCTTTGCAAGTCCTGGAGCGCCTCAAGGCGACGTATCCGGACGCTCCTTGCACCAGACCATGGCTGAACTGCTCACTTTGCCGGGTGTCGCCCGGAAGACGGCTAATGTGGTTCTCGCCAATGCGTTCGGTATTCACCACGGAGTGACGGTTGATACCCATGTCAAACGCCTGAGTCATCGCTTGGGCCTGACTGAGCACACCGATCCGTTGCGCGTCGAGCGTGACCTGATGCCGCTTTTACCCCAGATGGATTGGGAGAACTGGTCTATCCGCCTGATTTATCACGGCCGCTCGGTCTGTGATGCGCGCCAGCCTGCCTGTCAGCGATGCGTATTGAGCGACCTCTGCCCCAACAACCAGGATGTACAGCGGCCGCGCTCCTGAAAACAGTTCAAGCATATCCCAGCAGGAGCATCGCGTAACCAGGATTAGCTTTGGGGGTTGCCTGAATAATTTGGGAAAAATAAACTAGGGCACGAGTGCTCTTCTGCATTCGCGCTGAGCTGGGTATAAAAGATCCAATGCAGCAATCTACCCCTGTTAAAGGTTTTACTTGCAGGTATTCTCCCTGGAGAGACTTCGAGCAACGGAGACGACTGCATTGATGAATTTGATGTGGCGTTTTTTAGTCTGTGGATTTCTCTTGGCAGGCTTGCCCTTGTCTGTGCCGGCACAACCGACAAAACTTGAGTTTACCCACATCTCTTTAGAGCAGGGACTCTCACAGAGCATCGTCGAGTGCATCCTACAAGACTCTCGGGGGTTTATGTGGTTTGGCACCGAGGACGGGCTCAACAGATACGACGGGAACAGTTTTACGGTATACAAACCGGACCTCTCGGATCGGATGTCTTTGCCCCACGGGCACATCAGGGCGCTCTACGAAGACCGCGCGGGCCTACTGTGGATTGGAACGTATGGGGGAGGGCTCAGTAGATTTAACCAGAAGACCGGGAAGTTTACGCACTACAAAAATGACCCTACCAACCCGTACAGTCTGAGCCACAACGATGTCCTGTCTTTGTACGAAGATCAGGCCGGGATGTTGTGGGTTGGCACCGGTCAGGGCCTCAACCGGTTTGACCGCAGGAGGGGCAAGTTTTTGCGCTACCGGCATCAGACTGGTCAACCCCGTAGCTTGAGTGGAAATACTGTCTGGTCCCTCTACGAGGATCACGCGGGCGTGTTGTGGATTGGTACAGATAAAGGACTCAACCGATTCGACCGCAAAACCAGCGACTTCACCTCCTATCAGCACAGCCCGGCTGACAACCGTACTCTCAGCCACAATAATGTCTGGTCGTTGTTTGAAGACCGTTCGCAGGTGTTGTGGGTCGGCACGGACGAGGGGCTCAATCGGTTCGACCGCAGCACCGGTAAGTTCCTGCGCTACCGACACGACCCTGGCAACCCACGCAGCCTGAGTCACGACACCATCTGGTCCTTTTACCAAGACCGGACAGGAACGCTCTGGATTGGAACGGACGATGGACTGAACCGATTTGATGACCAAACTGGAACATTCGACCGTTATCAGCAGAGCCTCAGCGACCCTGACAGTCTAAGCAGTGGACGCGTCACATCTATTTACGAAGATCGTACCGGGGTAATGTGGATTGGCACCTACGGCGGGGGTCTGAACAAGGTTGACAGAAAACCCAAGAAATTTGCCCGTTACCAGAAAGATCCTACTAACCCCAATACTTTGAGCGACAACGCCGTCTGGTCTCTGCATGAGGATCGTGCAGGTATGTTGTGGATCGGCACAGACAAAGGACTTAATCGGCTCGACCGTAAGAGTGGTAAATTTGTCCACTATCAGCACGACCCCGCCAACCCCAATAGCATTAGTAGTAGCCGTATCCGCTCTATCTACGAGGATCGTACCGGTGAGCTGTGGGTCGGAACGTACGGCAGTGGAGTCAACCGATTTGACCGTCAGAGTGGAAAATTCATCCGGTACAAAAATAACCCTACCGATTCTAATAGCTTGATCAACGATCGGGTGAGGGTTATTTATGAAGACCGTGCGGATATATTGTGGTTTGGAACCGATGCGGGTGTAGACAGATTTGAGCGTGTGAGTGGAAAGTTTGTCCACTATCAAAATGACCCGGCTCAACCCAGTAGTATAAGCAGTGGCCGGGTGAGGTCTATTTACGAGGACTCGGCAGGCCTGGTGTGGTTTGCTACTGATGACGGACTCAATCGCTATGACCGCGGGACCGACAAGTTTACACGCTACGAGAGTAACCCCGCCGACCCCAACAGCCTGAGCAGCAACCGCGTCACCTCTATTTACGAAGACCGTCTGGGAGTGCTGTGGATTGGTACCGCCAATGGTCTCAACCGGTTCGACCGAAAAACAAGCCGGTTTGTGCGTTTCACCGAAAAAGACGGGTCGCCCAACAACGCGATCTACGGCATCCTCGGCGATACGCGTGGAAACCTGTGGTTGAGTACCAACCAGGGACTATCGAGATTTGACTCCCAAACAAAAACGTCTAGAAACTATGACCTGGCCGACAATCTTCAAAGCAACGAATTTAACTCCGGGGCATATCATTTGAGCCGAAGCGGGGAGATGTTTTTTGGCGGCATCAAGGGCTTGAATGCTTTCTACCCTGACCAGGTAAAGGACAATCCTTATGTGCCACAGATTGCAATCACGGCTTTCAGGCAGTTTAACAAGCCTGTAAAGTTGTCACAGCCTATTTCAGAACTGCCCGAACTTCATCTGTCTCATCGTGATTCGATCTTCTCGCTTGAGTTTGCGGCTCTCGATTACACTGCCCCTGAGAAAAACCGCTATACCTATATGCTGGAGGGATTTGACCGAGACTGGGTTGAGGCGGCTACTGACAACGATGTTACCTATACCAATCTCGATGCAGGAAGATACATTTTTAAAGTAAAAGGTGCCAATAACGACGGCATCTGGAACCAGGAGGGAGCGGCGCTCACAATCACTATCGCTCCCCCTCTCTGGAAAACACCTCTGGCATATTGTCTGTATGGTCTGGCCGTGACGGGTGCGGTGCTTGGATTGGTCCGCTACAGGACACGGGTGCAGACCAGAGAACTGGAACGGCAGCGTTCCCTGAACGACAGCCTTGAGTCCAAGGTCGAAGAACGCACAGCCGATCTAGAGGACGCGCTACAAAGAGCACAAGAGGCTTACCGAGCGGCACAAGAAGCCAACCAGGCAAAAAGTGCTTTCCTTGCCACCATGAGTCATGAGATTCGCACACCCATGAACGGCATTATCGGTATGACCGGTCTACTGCTTGATACACCACTGACGCTTGAGCAGCGCGACTGTGCTACAACGGTGCTCAACTCGGGTGAGGCCCTGCTCACGATCATCAACGACATTCTCGACTTCTCTAAAATCGAGGCGGGCAAGCTGGAGATGGAGATGATCCCCTTTGACCTCCGGCGTGCCGTCGAGGAGATTATCGAGTTGATGGCTGAGCAGGCCACGTCCAAACGTCTGCAATTAACCTGCTCGATTGAGCCGGGTGATCTGAATGCCCTGTGCGGCGATCCCGGGCGCCTGAGGCAGGTCTTGTTGAACCTGCTGAGCAACGCGATTAAGTTCACCGCACAGGGTTCGGTCACGCTCAAATTGTCACGGGTCGAGCAGACGCAAAGTGATATCTTGCTGCGTTTTGAGATCACAGACACGGGAATCGGCATTGCTCCTGAAACACAAAAACACCTGTTTCAGCCTTTTACGCAAGCGGACAGCTCGACGACTCGCAAGTACGGAGGTACCGGGCTGGGGCTTGCCATCTGCAAACAACTCGTCGAGCTGATGGGTGGTGAGCTAGGTGTCGTCAGTTCACCCGGCCAGGGTTCAACTTTCTGGTTCACAGCCCGTTTCGGTCGTATCTACCAGGCCACGCAGACGTGCAGCCTCCCAGACAGACCCCTGGCTGTGCCCCAGGATGGCTACTCCAACCTGCGAATCCTGCTCGCTGAGGACAATGTGGTCAACCAGAAAGTGGCTATGCGGCAACTTGCAAAGCTGGGCTACCGCGTTGATGTGGCGGCCAATGGGTTGGAGGTTCTCGAAGCCCTGGCGCACATCCCGTATGCACTGGTGCTGATGGACTGCCAGATGCCCGAGCTGGACGGCTTTGCTGCCACGGCTAGAATCCGTGCCCGTGAGCATGCCCACCGCATACCGATCATTGCCATGACCGCCAATGCCATGCAGGGGGATCGCGAGCGGTGTCTGGATGCCGGGATGGATGACTACCTCTGCAAACCAGTCAGGACCGAGGACCTGGCCATTGTGCTTCAGCGCTGGCTACCGGCCCCGGCCCCCAGACCTTGATGGCATGCTGGGGCAAACACCATTCCCCATGGAGAGCTGAACAATCCAGTACGCTTACCTGCATTTCGCCTGACCTGGGCTCGAGTTCAACTCGAGCTGACCACGGCAACCGGGCAGGTTGCTTGACTGAGGAGGGCATCGACTCTGTGCCCGAAGAATACCCGGCCGCTAATGGGGCGGATAT
>JACMIX010000490.1 GCA_014380935.1 Gloeobacterales cyanobacterium ES-bin-141
ACCTATTAGCGGGACTGTTATCCACTTTGAACCCGAAGCAGATTTGACCTGCACCCGGTTGGAAAAGCTGCCTTTGGAGAATTGCACATCGTCGTAATGCACGTAGACGTCAGCCAGGCAAATCTGCTCAAACATGCCGATCCAGGGAAACAGCATTGGTTGAGAGATGACTACTGTATTCATCGAGAGACATCCGCAGCAAAAAATAACTTCTCCATCACCAAGACGTCATGAAACGTCTGTTTATAATAAAAGTGCTGTTTCAGCGTTCCTACAGTCGAATAGTTAATCCCGCGATAGAAGCCAATTGCATTTTCATTGGAGGCAAGCACATTTAATGTCAATTTACGAAGATCGAAAACATCTTGAAGATATCGCTCGATCAGGCCAAGTGCTGCGGTAGCATACCCTTTTCCCTGCTCGGAAGGCTCAATGCAGAGGCCAAGTTCTCCCCGGCGGTGCAACAGTTCGATGTGAACCACCTGAATAAACCCAACTCCACGGTTTGAGGACCTATCGCAGATGATAAAAAATACCCCCTGCGGGTCGTCGAGCCGCCGGTTCAGCCAGTCGCGGGTTCTTTGTTCAGTGTTCGGTTTTGGGACAGCCAGCAACAAGGCTTGCAGGTCAATATCGTTACGAAGTGCAGTGAGCATTTCTAGATCTAATACCTCTGGAGCCCTCAACAATGTGTTTCCTTGCTGTAGCATATCCGTCCTATGGAAAGAAGTATGAGTACGGCCTTCCCTGCCATTGTCGGATGTCTTCAATACTTTGCCTGGCAATCGATGGGTTCAGGCCGACATATATCGGGAATGGTTTGTCAGGCAATTCTTCTGGTGAGACAATCGGTTTATCGAGCAGGGTTTTTCCCTGTCGAAACGGATTGCGATCGACGAAGCAGTACACCAGGTCCAGGTTAGTAAGACACGCAGCAAGAAAGGTGCCGTAGAAGCCGGAACCGTAGATGATCGAGGGTGTCCCTTGATTATCTGCTTCAAACGCGGCTATTCGCTGGGTAATATCCGACCAGTAGGCGGCTATGGCGTGACACTGTTGATTTAGACCGTTCGCCGACGGCTCGGGAACCCCTGACGATGCGCCGTCCGGTTTGCGGGCAACGACCACGAAGGCTCCCCGGTGCGAAGCGTCGTCAATTGTAGTTTCTACAAACCCACAGGCATTGAACAACCGGAGTAACGATGCATCCGAAAAATGATTCACATGATCCAGAACAACAAAATCCGCGATGTTGGTATAAACATTCGGAACGATGCAATAAAATACCCCGCCGGGTTTCAAGAGCCGCAGCACATTAGAGAGCATCTCGACTGGAGAGGCAACATGCTCAAGGGCGAAAAAAGATGTGACGACGTCGAAGGAGTCGAACCATGCTTGTTCGATAGTATAGGTGGACCAGTGGCTAGATTGGATGAATCGCTCCCAAAAGGGAACATACATCGAACTGACGTCGTACAGGTAAAGTTTTAGATCAGGACGGGTACGACTCAGACATTTCATCGTCGCCGCTTTTGCGCAGCCGTAGTCGAGGACTCGTGCCCCTTGAATCAAGTCGATCTTTTCGAGCAGAGTTTTTGCCTGATGCTCGACGCGAAACACCTTGATATTGCCTTCGATTGAGTAAAGCTGATCTTCTTCTTCGCTGTCGATCAGAATCTTGTAAATCGTGTCGTAATAGCCCTGCAAATCACTAATTTCAGTGGTTTGAAGATGACTGCAAGTGCTGCAGAAGAATACTTCCGTTTTTTCGTGATAGACCTCGCAGAGCGAAGTCACGGATATCCCTTGCGGAGAAACATATAAAGGTTCTCCCAGTCCAGAGCCACAAATGTTGCAAGAGATCATAGGAGTCGTCCCTGCGTTTCGGTCTCCACGACAAGCTCCGGGTGAATATCCTTCAAACTGACCCCGGCGGCAAACGAGCCACGCCATTGGGTCTGCAGTCCTTGCGGGTGTTTGAAATTGAAGTAGCGCATCTGCAACGACCAGCGAGAACGATCCGACCGGTTATATCCGGACGTGTGTAGCAATAGGTAATCCAGGATGATCAGGTCGCCCGGACGGGTCAGGGGCGCACTATGCCGATAGCCTGCAATAATCTCAGCTTCTCCGACAAGCCGGAGCGCGTAGGCACCAGATTTGGTCGGGTTGTCGCGGTCGTGAGTGTAGAGGGGCCGTGCTCCGTCGCGATGGGAACCCAGGCAGAGTTCGACAGGTCCGAGGGCTGATGTCATCGCCACAAGCGGGCTCCAGTACACCAGCCCGTCGGGGCTGCGCAGTTGAGCTGGATAGTCCTGGTGCCACGGAGCCCTGTAGTGCTCCTCGTTAGGGTTGTCGATACGGATGCCGTACCCGCCGGCGGCGACTGCAGGCTGAGCCCCTTGCCGTAACTCTGAAAAGAGCTGCTCGTGGCGTACACACCCAACCAGGCGAACGAAGGCAGGAATTTGCTTCACCGCATCGTAGACGACTCCACCCAGGTGGCGGTCGGCGGCGAGCAATGCCTGAAAACCCGCATCGAAATCCTCCGGGGTAAACGGACCCTGCTCGATTGGGAGTTGATAGTATTCGATTAGCGAGGCAATAATCTCGTGGATTCCCTTCTGGATGGGCAGGATCTCCCGCTCCAGGTCGTAGAAGCACGGCACGACGAGCACGCCTTCATCGTGAAATTGTCGAATCTGTTCTTCTGTAAGCAGTGCGCTATTCATCATCCGTTCCTGACTGCTGCCACTCGACTGAAGCTCGGCCAGTCCAGGTCCTGGTTGCTGATACAGTTCACAGGCAGAGGCCAGTTGATTTCGAAGGCCGGATCGTCGAATCGATAACCGGTGCCATGGCCCAGCACATAAGGCTGGGAGATCTGGTAGAAAACTTCGCTGTTATCTTCTAGACTCTGGAAGCCGTGGGCGCAACCCTTCGGGATGTAGAGCATGCACAGGTTGTCGGCGCTCAGTTCGGCGGCGATCCACTGGCCCGAGGTGGGCGAATCCTCGCGCAGGTCGAGGGCAACATCGAAGATCGCTCCACGGGTGCAGCGCACCAGTTTGTCCTCGCCGTGGGGCGCTTTCTGGTAGTGCATGCCCCGCAGGGTGCCAGGCCGGTGATTGAATGAGACGCTGCACTGGGCCAGGTCCGGGTTGAGGCCGTGGGAGAGAAATTCTTCCCGGCACCAGGTGCGGGCGAAGAAACCGCGCTCGTCGCCGTGAGGTTCTATATCGATCACGAAGACACCAGCAATCCGGGTGGTCTGAAAAATCAAAGCAGCACCTCCACCGCCGGAATCGGTACGACGAACTGACCACCCCAGTCGCGGATGCCGGCCATCTGTTCGACAATTTCTTCTCGGAGGTTCCAGGGCAGGATCAGCACAAAGTCCGGCTTCGCTTCGAAGATGGCATCTGGGTGTCGAATCGGTATATGGCTTCCCGGCAAATACCGTCCTTGCTTGTGAGGGCTGCGATCGACCGTGAACGCAAGAAAGTCAGAGCGGATGCCGCAGTAGTTGAGTAGCGTGTTGCCCTTGGCTGGAGCACCGTAGCCGACAACTGACTTGCCCTGCTGTCTGGCCTCGCTCAAAAAAGCCAGCAGGTTGCGTTTGACCGAGCCAACCCGGTCGTTGAATTCGGTGTAAGTTTCTTCGCAGTCAAGGCCCATCTCCTGTTCCCTGGACAGCACCGCTGCCACCCGCTCATGAACCGGGCGGGGTTCCGAGCCTTCTCGCTGGGCGTACACCCGAAGCGAGCCTCCATGGGTAGGCAACTCGTCCACGTCGCACACCTGCAATCCGTGGGCGGCAAAGATGCGCTGGACTGTCATCAACGACAGGTAGGAAAAGTGTTCGTGGTAAATAGTGTCGAACTGATTCTGGCGCATCAACTGGAGGAGGTGCGGGAACTCCACCGTGAGCAGTCCTTCCGGTTTGAGCAGCCTCCGTAGCCCACCGACAAAATCGTTGAGATCCGGCACATGGGCGAGCACGTTGTTCGCAATCAGCAGATCGGCGCCCATTCCCCGCTCTGTCAATTGGCAGGCGCTTTCTTTGCCCAGGAATATCGTCAGGGTCGGAATACCCAGCTTTTGGGCAACTTCCGCCACATTTTGAGCCGGTTCGATGCCGAGGACCGAGATACCCTGGCGCTGGAAGTACTGCAACAGGTAACCATCGTTGCTGGCCACCTCGATTACTTTGCTGGACGGGGAGAGCCCCTCGCGGGCAATCATCTTCGTTGCGTAATCCTCTGCGTGGCGCAGCCAACTCTCTGAGTACGAGGAGAAGTAAGCGTAGTGATTGAAGAGGGTTTCTGGCGAGACGCAGCTGGGAAGCTGAACCAGGAAACATTCGGAGCAGACGCGCACGTGCAAGGGATAAAACGCTTCGGTGCTCTCCAGTTCCTCCGGCTGCAAGTACGAGTTGGCGAGGGGAGTGGCACCCAGATCTGCAAAAGTTACCGACAGGGGAGTGCCGCAGAAGCGACAGCCGTGCGTTCTTTCCCGGTCCTGTAGGCTGTTCATGCTGCCCCTTCCCAGAATTCTTGATACCAGTCGATCGTGCGTTCCAAGCCGCTCTCCAGTGTGAAACGGGGTTGCCATCCAAGTAGCGTGTGAGCTTTTTCGGCACTCAGGTACTGGTGGCGGATTTCATGATTCGCCCTGCTGAGGATTTCCGGTTCAAGGTTTGAGTTCATCAGTGCGAGGATCCGGCTGACCAGTTCGAGTACTGTGACCTGAACCTCGTTGGAAAAATTGAATGCCTCTCCGCGCAGGTCAGGATTCTCAGATAACTTTTCTGCCAGCAGTGTGTACGCCACCGCACCGTCTTCAACATAGAAGTAATCGCGGACGTATTGACCATCCGAGCGGATGATGGGTTGCTCTTTAGAGAGCACTGCACGCACTGTTCCAGGAATAATCCGGTTCCAGTTGAGATCCCCACCGCCGTAGAAGTTGCCGCACCGGGTGATCACCACGGGCAGGCCGTAGGTGTGGGCGTAAGACTGTGCGATCAAATCGGCGCAGGACTTGCTGGCATCGTAAGGATGCCGACCGAGCAACGGCATGTCCTCCCGATAGGGCAGTGCTTCGCTCTCCCCGTAAGCTTTGTCGGAAGACGCGATGATAATCTGGCGGATGCTCGGGCAGCGGCGACAGGCTTCCAGGAGCAGCCAGGTGCCGCGCACGTTTGTCTCGAACGTGGAAAGGGCGTTGCGGTTGGCCACGCCGACTATGGCCTGA
>JACMIX010000491.1 GCA_014380935.1 Gloeobacterales cyanobacterium ES-bin-141
CTAGATGGAGCACATCCGCCAGTTCCAGCTCTAATTGCGGGCAGGGTTTGCCTTCGTGGGCAGCCAGTATCACCAGGAGTTCGGGGAGGATGATTTCTACATCGACCTGCTCTTCTACCACTTGAAACTGCGCTGCTTCGTGGTAATTGACTTGAAGATGGGTAAGTTTATCCCTGAGTACGCGGGCAAAATGAACTTCTACCTGTCCGTGGTAGATGACCAGTTGCGTCACGAGGGCGACCAGCCCAGCATCGGGCTTATCTTGTGCCGCACGGAAAATCGGCTGGTTGCCGAATATGCTCTGCGCGACTTGAATAAACCCATCGGTGTCTCGGCCTACCAGATTAGCGAGTCTCTACCTGAGCATCTGCAGGGCAGCCTGCCGACCATCGAGCAGTTAGAAGCTGAACTCAAAGACCTTCCCGTCGAAGACCCGGATACCTGAGTAACCCTTTCGGAGAAACTGCCGTGGCAATCACCAACCGACAACGCGTCGAACGTGCCCTCGATTTGCTCAGAGACGGGTTGAAACCCTACGTCGAGCGCACCCTGAAGGTGAGTTACAAGGACCGCTGGATGGAGGTGGCCTCAAGTAGCTTCGGTACCGAATCTTCTTTGCGTCGCTCTACTGATGAGATGCTGGCAGATCCGGCGAACCTACTGCGGGTGGTCTGGGACCAGTGGAACAACGTGTACAAGGGCACCCTCGGCCATGCCGAACGCTCCTATATCAGTGAATTAAGGGATGTCCGCAACCGCTGGGCGCACTCGGAGCCCTTCTCCTCGGACGATGCCTACCGCGCCCTCGACAGTATGCAGCGTCTGCTGGCTTCCATCAGTGCGGCCGAACAGGTACAAGAACTCGAAAAACAGAAGCAAGAACTGCTCAGGCTCAGGTTCGAGGAGCAGGCCCGGCGCGAGACACGCAAACTCACTCCCCTGGATGGACAACCGGCATCGGGGCTAAGGCCGTGGCGAGAGATTATGACTCCGCACCCGGATGTTGCCAGTGGCCGCTACCAGCAGGCGGAGTTTGCCGCTGACCTCAGCCAGGTCTACAGAAACGAAGGAGCGAACGAGTACAAGAACCCGAAAGAATTTTTTGCCCGCACCTTTCTCACCGAGGGACTGCGCTACCTGCTGACCACGGCCCTCAGACGGCTCTCCGGTACAGGTGGTGAACCGGTGATCGAACTGCAGACCAACTTCGGCGGCGGCAAGACCCACTCGATGATTGCTCTATTCCATCTGGTGAGCGGCGAGAGCGCTCAGAACCTGCCGGGAGTTGAGAGTCTACTGGCCGATGCGGGGATTAGCAGCATACCCAGGGTCGGCTATCGGGCGGTCCTAGTCGGCCAGGCTCTCTCACCCGGTCAGCCGCAGCGCAAGCCCGACGGCACCATCACCCGCACGCTCTGGGGTGAACTGGCCTGGCAGTTACTGGGACCGGGGGGCTACGCCATGGTCGCCGAGGCGGACGAGCGCAGCATCAACCCCGGTTCCGATGCCCTGCGGGAACTGCTCAGACGGGCTTCTCCCTGCCTCATCTTGATTGACGAGTGGGTGGCCTATGTCCGACAGGTATATCAAGACAGCTCCCTACCCGGTGGCTCCTTCGAGACCAACCTCACTTTCGCCCAGTCCCTGACCGAGGCGGTGCGGGCAGTCCCCAATACTTTGCTGGTGGCGAGCCTACCTTCCTCAGATATCGAGATTGGGGGACCGGCAGGCCAGCAGGCCCTGGAGCGGCTGCGCAATACCTTCAGTCGTCTTGAATCGAGTTGGCGACCGGCGAGTGCAGAGGAAAGTTTTGAGATAGTCCGTCGTCGCCTGTTTCAGCCGCTCACCGACCCGGCTTTGCTGACCGCTCGCGACACGGTAGTGCGTGCCTTCATGGATCTCTACCGCTCTAGTCCAAACGATTTTCCGGCAGCCTGCACCGATAGCAACTACGAGCGGCGCTTCAAAGCCGCCTACCCGATCCACCCGGAGCTGTTCGACCGGCTCTACGAGGACTGGTCCAGCCTCGACAAATTCCAGCGCACCCGCGGCGTGCTGCGATTGATGGCCCTGGTCATCCACGAATTGTGGATTCAAAACAGCAGCAGTCTATTGATTCTCCCGGCCGGCATCCCGATCGACGCCAGTCCCGTTCAGGCGGAGTTGACGCGCTACCTGGAAGACAACTGGGCACCGATTATCGAGGCCGATGTCGATGGCGCGAACTCAGTTCCGATGCGGCTCGACCGCGACTACCCCAACCTGGGAAGGCTCTCGGCGAGCCGCCGGGTCACCCGCACTATTTATATGGGCTCGGCTCCCAAGAAAGGCGGCAACATCAGAGGACTTGATATTCGCCTGATCCGGCTTGGCTGCACCCAGCCCGGCGAGAATACCGCCACTTTCGCAGACGCGCTGAGTCGTCTGGGAGATCAGTCTACTCATCTCTACCAGGACAACAACCGTTACTGGTTCGACACCAAGCCCAACGTTACCCGACTTGCCGAGGAAGAAAGCAGGCTGATCGAAGACGAGGTGATCGCCGAGGAAATCAAGGCCAGACTGCGCTCTGAGCAAACCGATCGAACCCGACGGGGTGACTTTGCCGGGGTAATTAATGCACCCGTCGGTAGTGGGGAGGTCCCCGACGAGCGGGAGGTGCGGCTTGTCATTCTTGGGCCAGAACATCCTCACGTCCCCAACAATTCCATGGCCCCGGCCCGCCAGGAGGCAGCAGTGCTGTTGAGTACTCGCGGGAGCAGTCCTCGCCTGTACGCAAACACGTTAGTATTCCTGGCTGCTGACAACCGTCAACTGGAGAACCTGAAGGCGGCTGTGCGCCTGCACCTCGCCTGGAAGGCCATCAACGAAAAAAAAGAAGACCTGACGCTCGATACTTTCCAGCTTAGACAGATTGCCATCAAGCTGAGTGAGCTGGAGCGGGCTATCACTCTCCGTATTCAGGAAACTTACCAGTGGCTGCTGGTTCCGACCCAGGCCGGTGCTCAAGCTCCTATTGAATGGTCCGAGTACGTTTTACGCGGCAGTGACACCATTGCTGTGCGAGCCAGCAAAAAGCTCAAGGCGGAGGAGCAGTTGCTCACCGAGTATGCCGGTTCGCTGCTACGAATGGAGATGGACAAAGTGCCCCTCTGGGTAAAAGGCCGGGATTGTGTCGGGGTGCTGCAGTTGGCGGACTACTTCGCCCGCTACATTTACCTGCCCCGGCTGCGCAACACCCAGGTGCTTCTCAAAGCGATCCAAAACGGAGTGAGTCTCATCACCTGGCAGACGGATTCTTTCGCCTATGCCGACGCATACGACGGGAAAAGGTACATCGGCTTGATTTACTGTCAGGTTGAAGCAAACGTGCTACTCAACGACAAGAGCGTAGTGGTAAGGCCTGAGGTTGTTTATACAGCTCCAGGACCCGGACCTGGACCTGGTCCAGGTCCAGGTCCAGGTCCAAGTCCAGGTCCGGGTCCAG
>JACMIX010000492.1 GCA_014380935.1 Gloeobacterales cyanobacterium ES-bin-141
CGAGGCAATCGGTCGTCACGCAGTCGGGTTGATCGTACCCGGGAGTGCCGGAGAGCACTTTTGCGAAGTATGGACTCAGTTGCTCTCTAAAGGAGGAACACGCAGTACCGACGAAAACTGTACTAAGGAAGGCCGGACGATCACCTGCGAGTGGTACAACACTCCGCTCATCAACGCGGACGGGGATGTGATTGGGGTTGCATCGCTCGGTCAGGACGTCTCTGAGCGCAGGCGTGCAGAGGAGGCTTTACAAAAGGCAGAGGCCAAATATCGTTCAATTTTCGAGAACGCTGTCGAGGGTATTTTTCAGACCACGCCTGACGGGCGCTTTCTCAGTGCCAACCCGGCTCTGGCAGGCATCTACGGCTACGAGTCCTCGGACGCCCTCATCGAGCAAATAACCGACATTGCCCGACAACTGTACGTCGAGACCGACCGCCGGACACAGTTCATCGGGTTGATGGAACAGTACAACGTCGTTTCGGAGTTTGAGTCTCAAGTTTGGCAACGGGACGGCAGCACGATCTGGATTTCAGAGGATGTCCGTGCCGTCCGGAACGCGGATGGGGTTCTGCTCTATTACGAAGGCATCATTGAGGACATCACCGAGCGCAAAGGGGCACAGATAGAAATCCAGCGAGCTCTCGAAAAAGAACGAGAACTGAGCGAACTCAAATCCCGATTCGTCTCGACGACCTCCCACGAGTTCCGTACTCCGCTCACTGCCATCCTCTCCTCAACCGAACTGCTTGAACGCTACAGCCATCACTGGCCGCCGGAGAAGCAACGCAAGCACTTTCAACGCATTCAAGCAGCCGTCAGAAATATGACCAGGCTGCTGGAGGATATCTTGATCATCGGCCAGGAAGAAGCGGACAAACTGGAGTACTGTCCGGTACCCGTAGAAATTGGGCAATTCTGCCACGGGTTAGTGGAGGAGTTGCGGCTAGGTGTTGAAAGCCCATCCGTGGTCACCTCCATCTGTTCAGCGCACTGCTTGAGGGTCAATTTGGATGAAAAGCTGTTGCGTTATACCCTGAGCAATTTGCTCTCCAACGCCATCAAGTACTCGCGCTCAGGTAGTACTGTTCACCTTAAGGTGTCCTGCGAGTCAGAATACATGGTGTTCGAGGTCCGCGACCAGGGCATCGGTATTCCACCCGATGAGATTCATCAGGTGTTCGAGTCATTCCACCGGGCAACCAATGTAGGTACCATCCCCGGTACAGGTCTGGGACTCGCCATCGTCAAGCGGTCGGTTGACCGGCAGGGTGGCCGGATCGCGGTTGAAAGCGAGGTTGGGGTCGGCTCTACGTTTACAGTCACAATTCCTTTACATCTAGACGGAGAAATCAAGCCGTGAAAACGATCCTGGTAGTCGAGGACGAAGAGTCGATCCGCGACAACATCGTGGAACTACTTGAAAACGAGCAATTCTTAGTGGTTCAGGCACACAATGGCCTCGTCGGGTTGCGGCTTGCCCGGACACATCTTCCCGATCTAGTGCTCTGCGATGTCATGATGCCCGAATTCGACGGCTTGCAGATGCTCGGCGAATTGCGCAAGAACGCGTCCACCGCGGCAATTCCCTTTATCCTCCTGACTGCGAGGGCTGAGAAGATGGATTTGCGCCAGGGCATGAACCTGGGTGCAGATGACTACCTCACCAAGCCTTTTACCCAGGTGGAGTTGCTCGGAGCAATCACTGCCCGGCTTTCAAAACAGGAAGCTGTCTTTCGACAATCCGAGCAAAAGTTAGAGGATCTGCGCAGTAGCATCTCGCACGCATTACCGCACGAGTTGCTCACCCCACTAAACGGGATACTCGGTTGCTCAAGCTTGCTTGTGGAAGAATACCGTTCGATGTCGGATGAGGAGGTCATAGAGTGTCTCCAGGCTATTGATGTCTCTGCAATACGCCTGCACCGGCTGATCAAGAACTTCCTCGTCTACGCACAGATCGAGCTTCTAGCCGCAGACCCCGACCGACTTGAAGCCCTGCGTCGCACTTGCACGGCGACTCCCTCAGACGTGATTGTGGCGCTCGCGCTCCATGTAGCCGAACAAGCAGGCAGACAGACAGACCTGACCCTCGATATCACAGACTCAACGTCCGCGATTGTCAGGAATGACCTGGTCAAGATTGCCGAGGAATTGCTCGACAACGCCTTTAAATATTCTCAGGCAGGAACGCCCGTTCAGGTCACCATGGTGACGCACGAGCAGAGTGTTCTGCTGAGTGTGACAAATTATGGGCGCGCCATGACACCCGAGCAGGTCGCCGGTATTGGGGCATACATGCAATTCGAGCGCAAATTCTACGAGCAGCAGGGCATGGGTCTCGGTCTTACAATTGCCAAGCGACTGAGTGAGCTGCACGGTGGGCAACTGACCATTGAAAGTGCCCCCACCCGGACCACGGTACGCGTCACGCTGCGGGCGGCCCAGGACTCACTTTAAGACACATTTGGTGCGGGGGTTGGTTTACCTCAGCACACTCAGGTCTCGGCATGCCCGGTCAACACAGGGGCCAACTCCGGTTCGCCGTGAAAGTAGCGGTAAACCTGCTGAGCCAGTTGCGGTCCGATGCCGCGTACTTCGGCTATCTCTGTCAGGCTCGCCTGCTCGAGCACCGGTACGGAGCGAAATTTCTCCAGTAGCAGCTTCTGCTTGGCGGGACCTATTCCCGGAATGTCGTCGAGGCTTGAGCGCTGCATGCGCTTGGAGCGCAGGTCCCGGTGAAAAGTGATCGCAAACCGGTGCGCTTCATCCCGGATCCGTTGCAGCAGGTGTAGGGCCGGGTCGTCGTCTTCGAGCCGCACCGATTCGGAGCGTCCCGGCAAGAAAATCTCCTCGAGCCGTTTGGCGAGGCCAATCGTCGAGACATCTTCGAAATCGAGTTCCTCCATCACCGCTCGGGCTGCGGAGAGTTGTCCCTTGCCCCCATCGATGACAACCAGATTGGGCAGGTCACCGTCCGGTTCCTGGCGGGCACGGCTGAAGCGCCGCTGGATGACCTCCGCCATCGAGGCAAAGTCGTCGGGACGCCCGGCCTGAATGCGGGGATCGCGGATTTTGTAGTGGCGGTAGTGCTGGCGGGCCGGTGACCCGTCGATGAAAACTACCCGCGAGGCGACCGTGTCGGTGCCCTGGATGTGCGAGATGTCGTAGCACTCGATGCGGCGCGGAATCGTCCCCAGTTCGAGCGCGTCGGCCAGGTTGACGAGGGCCTTTTCCTGACGGCGCGAAAAACGCGACAACCGCTGCAACTCAGCCTCGGCGTTGCGCGCTACCAGTTCGATCAGTTCTGCCTTGAGTTGCCGCTGGGGGGTATGAATCTCGATCCTGCGGCCCTTTTTCTCCGCGAGCCAGGCCCGCAGGATGTCTGCTTCCGGCAGGGGATGCTGGGTGAGGACTTCGAGCGGAATTTCCTCGGGGGCAGCTTCACGGTATTGCTCTTCGAGGGCGCGCTGCAGGATGAGGCCCGGTTCCTCTCCGGTGTTGAGTGAGCTGAAACCGAGTCTGCCGATCAACTTGCCTGAGCGTACCTGGAAAAGCTGGATGGAAACTGTCTTGTCATCGGCGGCGAGGGCAATGGCATCACGCGAGACGGAACTATCGGGGATGGTAATTTTCTGGTGCTCGCCGAGTTGTTGAAGTCCCAGGACGCGGTCTCGCAGGCGCGCGGCATGCTCGAAGTTGAGCGCCTCGGCGGCGGCCTCCATCTGGCTTTCGAGTTGGGCAATCAGCTCCGAGGTGCGGCCCTGCAGAACCATCTGCACTTGCCGAACAATATGCCGGTACTCGTGCGGGGAGGCGAGGCGCTGGCAGAGCGCCAGGCAACGCCCGATATCGAAGTTGATGCAGGGCCGATCTTTGAATACGGGTGTGTCACGCTGGCGCAGGGGAAAGATTTTCTTGAGAAACCGCAGCGTTTTGTGAAGTGCATCGCTATCGGTGTAGGGACCAAAGTATTTGTCCTCGGGATGGAGGGCTCCCCGTCTACGGGTAACGAATACGCGGGGGTATTCCTCCGACCAGGTAATGCACAGGTAGGGGTACTGCTTGTCATCCTTGAGCAGCACGTTGTATTTGGGCCGGTTCGTCTTGATGAGGTTGTCCTCAAGGACGAGGGCCTCCGCCTCGGTGTCGGTCAGGATGAGCTCGAAATCGTGGACCTTGCCCACCATGACGCGGATGCGCGGTGAGTGGTCATGACCCGCCTGGAAGTATGAACGCACGCGGTTGCGCAGGTTCTTTGCCTTGCCGATGTAGAGGATCTCGCCATCCTCATCGCGCATCAGATAAACACCGGGCGAGGTGGGCAGTGCCTCGATCCGCTCTGCAAGCCGTCCTGTATCTTCGATCAAACTCGACATGAAATCGCTGGTATTTACGGCCTCTATCATTATCTCACCGCAGCACATCAGCCCCTGCTGCTCAGTGCGGCTTAACTCGGGTCGGGGGTTCCTCCGTGGCTGTGCTGCGACAAATACCTCTGTCTGAACAACAAGGTCTCAGGCGTAATCTGCTACGCACGCGGGCAGCGCATTTTGCATTTACTGTAAGTTCGTGTCTCACTTTACTCGTAACCCCCTTGGGAGAATTGCGGTGAAAGTTAGTCAGGCAGCTTTGGGCTTGAGTACATCCCTGTTCCGTGTGCAGACAAGTTTAAGCCGATTGTGTCCGGGGAGTGGTCAGGCTCGGCAGGGTAGGTCTCCTGAGCTGCCTGTGAATATCCCATCTCATCTGAGGAGGGCATTGAGAGGGGCAGGCAGAGGTTCCGTGACGAGTCTTGCGGCTCTGGGTCTTGCGGTAATAGTGGCGCTGTCTACTCCCCCAGTCCAGGCGCAGGTGAGCTTCCTTACCACTCAGACCTTCGCCGCCGGAGACTTTCCCTTCTCCATCACAGTTGGGGACCTGGACGGGGATGGCGACCTCGACCTCACTACAGCCAACAGCAGCAGTAGTTATCCTTATCCCAGCAGCGTGTCAGTGTTAAAGAACAACGGCAACGCCACCTTTGCTGCCCTTCAGTATTTTGCTGTCGGAGACTATCCTAGCTCCATCACCGTTGGGGACTTGGATAAGGATGGCGACCTCGACCTCGCTGCCGCCAACTACTTTTCTGATAACGTGACTGTGTTGCAGAATTCAACCCCTACTCTGCAACTGAGCCCCTCCCCTAACCGCTCCAACCTCACTCCCCTGGAAGGTCAGTCCGGCTCGGGCAACATCTATGTCTTTGCGAGCGGCAAGGACACGGACTTCAAGCGCGTCAAGTTCTTCCTCGATGACCCAGACAAGAGCGGTGAGCCTATTCGTCTGGAGCAGGCGGCACCCTTCGATTTTGCCGGTGGGACGAACATGGACCCGAC
>JACMIX010000062.1 GCA_014380935.1 Gloeobacterales cyanobacterium ES-bin-141
AACGCAAGGCAGTGTCCATACGCTCGAAACCAATACCTCCCAGCGGGGTTGGAGCAGCGGCACCACCGGCTAGGACCGGAGCGACAAAAGCAATGACTTTTTGCACTGCCCCCCCCACCAGAGCAGCCCAGGCAAGCGACCCACCACACTCCCAGAGGACCGAGAGACACCCTCGCTGGGCAAGCACCGTCATCACCGCCTGGGGAGCAAGCTCGGGCAGCACCTGCACCTCGATACCCAGGTGTTTCAAGTGAGCGTGCATCTCAGGGTCGGCCCAGGGCTCGGCAAAGACCAGTGTGGGAGCTACCTGCTGCTCCTGCCAGAGTCGTGCTGTAGAAGGCAGTTCAAGTCGGCGCGAGAGCACGACCCGTAGAGGATTGTGGCCCGGACTGAGCCGCACGGTCAGCTGCGGGTCATCCCGGCGGACGGTGTTTCCCCCGACAATCACCGCCTCACACCCGGCCCGCAGGTGATGGACGTAAGTGCGGGCTGCCTCGCCGCTGACCCAGAAGCTGTGGCCGGTGTGGGTGGCAATTTTGCCGTCGAGGGTCATGGCGTACTTAAGAATGCCGAAGGGCCGACCCGTGGTGATGAAGTAACTGAATGCTTCGTTGAGCTCCTGGCATGCTTCGTTTAGCACGTCCGTGGAGACGTCGAGTCCTGCAGCGCGCAGGCGGGCAACACCCCTGCCCGAGACGAGAGGGTTAGGGTCCTGCATACCGACCACCACCCGCTGTACGCCGCTTTGCAGGATGGCCTCGGTGCAGGGAGGCGTACGACCTTGATGATTGCAGGGTTCGAGGTTGACGTAGAGCGTAGCACCCCGGGCAAACTGACCGGCAGCCCGCAGAGCAAAGACCTCGGCATGGGGTTCGCCCGCCCTGGGGTGAAAGCCTTCACCGACCAGTACGCCGTTGCGGACAATCACGCAACCAACCATCGGGTTGGGAGCCGTCCTGCCCCGCGCCCGTGCTGCAAGCTCCAGGCAACGCGCCATCCAGTGGTCGTCCCGCGAATCGTTCACAGACCCGGCTTTGCTCCCCCGGAGGCATAATTCTGCCAGCCCAGGTGTTCGAGCCGTTCCTGCTTGGCCTCGATCTGCACCTGCAAAGAAGCCCTGTACTCCAGGATGCGTTCTTGAAGGCGGTTGTCCGAGGTTGCCAGGATCTCGACTGCGAGCATCCCGGCATTGTGCGCATTGCCGATGGCGACGGTGGCAACCGGAATTCCACCCGGCATCTGAACGATTGAATAGAGGGCATCGATCCCCTGTAAGGCGGTGATTGCGACCGGCACCCCAACGACGGGCAGAGGCGTAAGGGACGCGACCATCCCCGGCAGGTGGGCGGCTCCCCCGGCCCCGGCAATGATGACGCGCAGACCGCGGGTGTGAGCGGTGCGGGCGTAGTGGAACATCCGCTCGGGTGTACGGTGGGCAGAGACGATGGCCATCTCGTACGCGACGTCGAATTCTTCGAGAACCTGGGCTGCCGCCTCCATCGTCGGTAGATCCGAATCGCTGCCCATGATGATGCCGACCAGTGGCTGAGGGGTCATGGGTCATTACCTCCTGTCATACGTCGAGGGCGGCGCGTGCCCGAAGTGCGCGTTCAAGGGCGGTGGTGCGCTCGGCTGCGACAGCGGTTAGATGACCCAACTTACGCCCAGTGCGTGCAGAGCGTTTGCCATACCAGTGCAGTTTGACCCCTTCGATTGCCAGGACTGCATCAAGGCTGGGATTGAGGGCTTCTTGATCGGCACTTGCCAGGATGTTGACCATGACTGCGGCCGGAACCTGCAAATCCGGTCGCCCGAGGGGCAGCCCGAGGATGGCTCGCAGGTGCTGCTCGAACTGGTTGGTAAAGCAGGCCTCAATCGTGTAGTGGCCCGAGTTGTGGGGCCGGGGTGCAAGCTCATTGACAATAGCTTCGCCGTTCGCTCCCAAAAAAATTTCGACACCATAAATGCCTACCCCGTCAAAGCACTCGACCGACCGCAGAGCGAGGGCGGCGCACTGATCGCGCATGGTTGAAGAAAGCTCTGCCGGGGCCGTAACCGAGTGACAGACCTGATTGTGCTGGTGGGTCTCGACAACCGGATAAATGCAGGATTCACCCGTAGTCGAACGCGCGACCATTACGGCAACTTCCCGCTCGAAGGGGACGTAGGCTTCGATGAGTAGTGGGTGGTTGCCGAGTTCGAGCCAGCCCTGCCTCAGCTCTGTGACCGAGTACACAATCTTGACCCCACGCCCGTCGTAGCCCTGCAGGCGCGCTTTGAGCACCACGGGAAATCCCCACTCGCGGGCGCATGCCTCGGCTTCCGGGCAAGATGCCACGGCCTGAAATCGAGGCACCGGTACACCGGCAGCTTTGAGGTGCTCGCGCTGGCAGTACTTATCCTGGATCAGCGCGAGCGTTTGGGCACCGGGGTGCACCCGAACTCCCTCCGCCTCAAGTTGAAAGAGCAACTGACTCTCGACCCACTCGTTTTCGACGGTCAGTAGATCCGTCGCGCCGGCCAGCCGGCGGAGGTCTTGGAGTGAGTTGAAAGGGGCAACAATCGAGCGATGAACAACCTGTGCTGCGGGACTGCCAGGTGTGGGATCGAGGATGACGACACCCAGTCCCAGGGTATGGGCTGCCATGGCCATCATGCGCCCCAGTTGACCACCACCAATAATGCCAACCGTCGGCAGACCTTGCATGGCCGTGGCTGGACTGCGCGTACTGCTGTTGACTGTCTTCAAAACCATTCCTCGGGCTACTCCCAAATGCCCTGCGGACGATCCATATTAGCCTGACCCACCAAGCTCTTTGATGCCCTCAATATGCCTCGGACCGCGCACCGAAGTGTCACAATAAGTAGCGGATCAGTTGGAGGGGTGCGATGTCGAAGCGATGGGACCTCAGAGGTGCGGTTGTCCTGGGTCTGCTCGGAGTACTGGTGGGGACCGTCCCGACGTGGGCTCAATCAGGCTTCTGCCTCATAGGCTGTGCGCCTGACCGGGACTATATTTTGAATCACAAGGTCCAGGAGAAAAACCACGGTTTCAACTCTGACCGCTACTGGCTGTGGATCAGACCCCAAGAAGCGGCGGTGAGTGCCTTGCAGATTACGACCGACAACAATTTTGACGGCCAGTTCAACACCCGTGCGGTCGAGGTAAATTCCCGGACAGCCAACAAGTCCTACCCCGTGGGCAGCGTGACCTGGGAGGAAGATATCCGCACCCTGACCATTACCCTCGACAAACCCCTGCCCGCACAAGAAGAAATCGAGATCGTGCTCAGCCAGGTCTTGAACCCTTACACCGAAGGGCTCTACAAGCTCAACGCCCGCGTCCTGGGGACCGAGCCCAATCCCCTATACCGCTACGCCGGTACCTGGACACTCTCGATCGAATAAACCGGGGACATCAATTAAAAAGAATGTCCAGTTACCCAATCGGGAAGAGCGGGATAAGATGATATGGCCTTACGAGGCTAGCTTTTTATCTTTTGAGTAGCTGGAGTTAAAGGGATTCGACATGACTGAAAGTGGAAATGCGGTTGCAAACTCGATTCCGCGCATCGGTGAGACTGCCCCTGATTTTGAGGCGGTCACGACCCACGGTATGGTGCGCCTGTCAGACTATCGAGGTAAGTGGGTGGTGCTGTTTTCGCACCCGGCAGATTTTACGCCCGTCTGCACGACGGAGATCATGGAATTTGCCAGGCAGTCAGAGGCCTTTATTGAGCGGAATACGCAGTTGATTGGTTTGAGCATCGATTCGATTCATGCTCACTTAGCCTGGGTGCAGAACATGAAAGAGAAGGCCGGTGTAGAAGTGCCTTTCCCACTCATCGCCGACCTCGATATGCGAGTTGCCAGTGCTTACGGTATGGTGCATCCGGGCGCGAGCAGCACGGCTGCCGTGCGCGCTGTCTTTATCATTGACCCCGAGCAACAGATCCGTGCCCTCATCTACTACCCGCTCACCAACGGCCGCAATATCGATGAGATTCTGCGTCTGGTGGATTCGCTGCAGACAAGCACCAAGCACGGGGTGGCAACGCCCGTGAATTGGAAGCCGGGTGAGCGGGTCGTGATCCCCCCGCCCAAGACCCAGGCAGAAGTCAAGGAACGCGTCGAGAACGAGTTCGCCGAGAAAATGGACTTCTATCTGGTCAAGAAGGACCTTTAGGTTCTTCTAAAGCAGTTCATGCACTACGTCTACCTGCACGGTTTTGCCTCTGGTCCCAACTCGACGAAAGGGCGCTATTTCCGCGACCGTTTCGCCGAGTTGGGGATCACCCTGAGACAACCAGACTTGAACGAGCCTGTCTTTGAGCGGCTGACGCTCAGTTCTCAACTAGCGTGTGTAGACCGCGCCTTAGAAGGTACGGAAGGCCCGGTCACACTCTTTGGCTCAAGCCTCGGCGGACTGGTAGCAGTCCTGCGGGCGATTCGGGATGAGCGGGTTGTCCGCCTCGTCTTGATGGCCCCTGCCTTCCGGTTCATCGAGCGCTGGAGTGCGCAGTTAGGGAAGGAGACGATTGAGCGGTGGCGTACAACGGGCAGACTACCTATCTACCACTACGGCTATGGCCGTGAATGCCCGCTGGACGTGGGTATGCTTGAAGACGCCCGTAAATACGACGAGGAGCAATTGCTCCGCCCGGTTCCGACACTCATCCTGCACGGGCAGGGTGATGAGGTAGTGGACCCGCAACTGAGCACGGATTTTGCCCGCTCCCGCCCTTACGTGCGCGTCCAGTTCTACGATACCGATCACAGCATGGGAAGTGTCGTGGACCGGCTCTGGCAGGAGACGGTTGACTTTTGCCAGTTGGGTTGAGTCAGGAAGCCCGCACTCTGTACAAAGCATGAGTAGTGCGTCACAGCACGAGTGTCTCGACTGTATGCACGAGGGCTTC
>JACMIX010000493.1 GCA_014380935.1 Gloeobacterales cyanobacterium ES-bin-141
GAAGGCGATCAACTTCCAGGTGGGTGCTGGCTGTATCTGAGTAGCTGAAGGCTTTTCAGCCCGAGCTTGCCGGTAGTGTTTGCTAAACTGCTTGGAGTCCTGAGCCAGGGGCGTAGGCTTCTTGAGAGCGGTCCACTCCCCGAAAATGGATGGTCTCCCCAGTCAAAGAAAAAGGCAATCCGATGGTCTCGGATTGCCACACCCACACAAGCTCTTGCAAGAGCAAACGTGCGACAAAGTAAAAACTCAAAGCTCAGAACCTGCTGTGCAAAAGCGTTTTGCTGCCGTCTCACCCAAAATACGTTTCCACTCAAGGATGTGTACTGGGGCGATGGCCCGTGCTTCGCTTGGAGGAGAGGTTCTAAGACGAGCTAATACTTAGTGCCAACTGTCAAGCGCGATGCGTGCGGAACCGCTTTAAAAGCACTCCTGCAGCTAGGAAGCCACCCAACGTGAGGGTTACTGGGAGTGTTGAAGGTTCAGGAATTTCCGTTGGCGGGAGACTCGTAACATTCCCCTGAATGAACACTCCGGAGTCTAAGATCAGATCAGCCGTGTCGGCAATGGCAAACCTCAGCGAGTTGACCTGTGTCGTGCTTAACCCCGATAGTCCCACCGTCAGGACTGTTGTTAGACCGTCATACTGTGTGTTGATTGAGCTGTTGAGGTTCGAGCGGTAGAACTGCGTGTTGAGGTTCTGATTAACGGTATTGATAGCTATGGGCGTTGTGGTCCCAGGTATCAACGCAATGTTCTGATCGTTGACAAAAAATGCAAATACATCATTAAAAGCAGAACCGACAAATTCCTGATACTCCTCAGAAGCAAAGACGAACGAGAAGCTAATGGAGCCTGTGTTCGTAGTGAAGTCTAACAGCAACGACGAGGCGTCGAAGGTTGGACCTCCCGCAAGGGCACTAAGTGCAGCATCGCCCGCAGTGTTGTTGGCGACCGTAAACGAGCCTGAATTGTTCGGTCCGATCGCGCCTACGGCAGAACCTGAAGTGAGAAGGACGCCTGAGTCGATGCCAATATTGCCGCCTGCGGTAAATAGCCCCGAAGCATTGGCAGCGCCAATGTAGGAGGAGTTCACCACGGTAATGCCTGAATCCGGAGCAACCAGAGCATTACTCAGGACAGTAGCATCACTCGTAGTCGTTATCTCAACTGCACCAAGGGGTGCACTGAGAGCAGAAAAGGCCAAGAATGCCGATACGGATATCGACAGTGGAAGGATTCTAGTTTTCATGAATAGTACCTGTACAGGGAGATAGGACACAACAGACTTTAGTGCTGTGGAAGAGACCAGCACGAACGTAGCGAGCGTTAGAACAAGGGAGTTCGACTTCCTCGCTACGGAGAGTCCGAACCGATAATAACGCCATAAACTATAAATACAAGTATTCTTTATAACATTTGTGGATTTTTACCATTATTATTAATTTAAACACTGATCACTGCGTTGATTAGTCCTGTGTCTACTACAGAATTAATTTTCTGAGCGACGTTTCAGGTCCTCGCTGCAGAGAGATGGATGACTAGGTAGCCGAAGATTAGAAAACCATGAGGTTCAAGCCGGACGGCTAAAGCTACGGCCTGCCACGGCCGGCCCGCTCTGTTGTTTGATCACCTGCGTCTACTTAATCAAAGCCAGGTTGAGTGCAAAAGTTTACGCATACTATTCCTCTAAGCTCAAGAATTGCACCTATAAATCTCAATTAAACGGTTGGGTAGTCCATCCCAATTTGTGCTGTTTAGACTGTGCCTATTACCTTTCTAGAAAGAGTTCAGATCATGGGGTGCGCTTTATCGCTCCAAAGCATCTTCAACCAGCCTCTAGCAGATCGGTCTAGGCAAAGTGAGTTGCAAGGACAAACCAGCGGCGTGTGCCACTAGTGTTGACTAATATTTCCGCTGAAGCCTTTCTCGACGTGTTCAATGCAAGCGGTTGCTCGGACGTGCAATTGTGTCGGCATGAAGGGAAACGCAACCAGGGGGTCCGACTATTTGCTTTTAGATTCGAGGTTCTACTTTTATGCACTCTGAAAGGCACTGTCAAGTTAATCGGGATAGCAGAACATGCAGACGCCATCTGAACACAACTTCGACATACACGAGATCGTTTCTTGTTCAGGCGGCCTGAGCAACACCTGCGATCTCATGCCAACTTGCAAATCGCTGTTGAAGAGTTCAGCGATAGGTGTCGGGTAGGGCAGGTCGTGTCGCCATGCCCTACCCGACACCTACCTGCACAGCAGTGGGTGTGCCTTGCTCGTCGGCTTGACGGTAAGCCAGGGAGCGGTCAAGGCTAATTACTTCAACACCCGGATGATTGCGTAGCCATTCGGCTACCGTTTCGACGCGCCTATCAGCTAATAGGGCTACCGGTTTTCGGGCTTCGAGGTCCACAAGGATGGTGCCGTAAGTGCAGCCTTTGCGGTGTGCCCAATCGTCGATGCCCAGAAACCGTGGGGTAGGAAGTTCAGCGAGTGGAAGGCGATGTACGGTCCGCAGTAGGGTATCCCGGCTGACCTGCAGCCCAAGTTGCTCTAAAAGTTGCGAGCTTGCCGCCCCGGTGGTAGCTGTCGCGGGTCAGCTCACCCGTGCCCTAGTCTTCGGCGTTGTCGGCCGCGGTTGTTTTCATCGTCGCGTCCGTCGGTGGGTTACTGTTCGTCGTCGAGAACCTGGTCGCGGTCTGCTCAACTCAGCGCGGTGCTTTACAGGTACAGGGGCCGTGGTCGGCTCAGTGAACTGAGCGCGGTGCTTCTGCCTCTGCTGCACCGAGCCTCGACGATCGCCGCCCTGGTACTATTCGACGAGGGCACGGTCGTGAGCCTGTTGCGGGTGCGGTCCTGGTGGTCCCTCGCCCCGCCGCCGAGCCCTCCTCGCCGCCGGACCCTCGGGCTGGTCGGCCGCCTGCAAGAGGAATACACCCGCTTGCCAATTGCCTGGATGGTCGCCCATCCGGCCCGCAGGCAACTGCGAAGAGTTCGGGGGGTCTTGCCCATAGAGCGCAGACCCCCGGATACACCGCAAAAGCTGGCGCTCTACGGTGTCAACTGGCTGCGGCTACCGGCCACGGGTGTGTCCTGGTCGCTAATGACCGTGCTCAGGCAGGCCACCGCGATGACAGGCTGCCCGGCGGTGATGTCACTTCTGAGCGTGCCGACCGGTGGCGGTGCCTCGCTGCTGCAGGCATTGGTCTGGGCAGTGTCGGTGGTGTAGAGGATCAGCGATTGGCCCGCCGGGACCGAAAAGGGGATGGCCGGGAAGGCGAAGCCGCCCAGATTCACCCCGCTCGTGCCCCCGGCCGTCACCAGGTCACGCAGTTGGCTTTCGAGGCTCTGCTGCTCCCAGCCCGGCAAGCCGGACAGGGCCGGGGCCACGAAGAGCGACAGGGTTGGAGTTTGCCCGACCGCATAAGCGACATCGAACGAGAACAGCGGCGTCGGGCTGCCCGCCGATACCTCGTCTCGGGCGACGGCAAAAGCCATGTCGTAGTGGAAGTTGGTGCTGGCCGAGGACTGTTGGTCCTGTGAGCCGGACATGCTCAGGCTGTCGAGGGAGTGGACGACATCGACGCTGAAGGCTTCGCCGGTCTCGCTAGCCACCACCAGGGGGTCTTTGAATGACGTCTTGGCTTCGGCGGCATCGCCGTTGTTTGCCGTGCTGGTGGACGCAACGGTGTATTGCTTCGTTTTTTTCTTCAGGTCTTTGTCGACGAGCCTCGTCACGCCGACGGCTTGGCTATTGCCGACAGAGACACTCGCGCTGCGATCGTCGCCCACGTTGTTGATGGCACCATAGACACCGTCGCATGCGCCTTTGAGGACACCGTCGGGCATGGGACTCTCGTGGAGTATTCGGGCCTTGCCTTTGGGGGTGACGGTCGCACAGACGAAGCCCTCGTCGTTGCCTCCCAAAGAAGCGACACCGGCCGCGCCCTTGGCTTCGGTCCCCGAACTGGAGACGGTGGTGACGGTCGAACCCGCCAGGGCAGTGCCGCCAAAGGGCAGAAGGCAACCGAGGGCGAGGGTGCCCGCGCAACACCAGAGCAAAAGCAGGCGATGCATTGTGAGTCTCCTTGAGAAAGGGTCGAATTGCACATACTTACGCTTGGCGAGCCTGCCTGGATGCCGGACGAACCGAGTCGGTGTCGGCCCGTCGATTGGCGTTCGCCCCGGTCACGGTTCTGTTGGTCGCCGCTGCCCCGCCGCTACTCCTGTTCTGCTTGTTGGAGGCCACCAATTTCCGGGGGGTGGGGCGATTTCCGAAGGGAAAACCTCACATCCCTTGAGAAAAGCTCCGGAGGGCTTAGAGAGAGCCACCCACTCAACACCACCTCGGAAGGACCAGGGAACCTGACAGCCTCAGGCACCCCCCGAAATTTGACGGCCTCCAAGTAGCGCCGTGACTCAGCTCGTGCGCAGGGCTTCTTCTCAATCGCTCTGCAGCAGCGCGAGGAGTGCTCCGATGGCGGCAGAATACCGGGCGGAGCGGCGGTAGGTCAACCAGATCTCGTTCGCGACGGACGGCTCGGGTGCGAGCCAGAGGCGGAGCCGTCTGTCGTCCACCCAGTCCCGGCACAGGTAGTCCGGCAACACGCTGAATCCGCTGCCTCGAGCGACAGCAAAGCGGATAGCCCGCAGATCCGGCAGCACCAGTTCGGGCACCGCATCCAGACGCCGTCCGAACACCTGCCGCCAGAAGCGCCGGACGATGGGCAATTCCAGACCATAGGCCACGAGCGGAAACAACCGGGCGTGCCGCTCCAGTTCGCCCAGCGACCCAGGGAGATCGCCTGTATCCGGTGGCCCGACCAGCCAGAAGCGCTCCACTGCCAGCAGGATGTGTTCCAGGTCTGCACGTTCAATTTTCTGGGTGGCGATCACCGCGTCGAGTTGACCTTCGTTCAGGCGCTCCACCAGTTCTCCTGTGAGCGCGAAGTTCACCTCCAATCGCCACCCCTGCCGCCCGTGCAAGCGACCGAGCACGCACTCGCTGAAATATTCCTGGGGAGCGCCCAGGCGAATGGCGGTCGGAGTTTCCCGCCGGTTGGCGACCGCTCCCACGCTCTCCAGCCGCTCGATAGCGTCGGCCACCTGGGTGTAGAGCCGCTTGCCCGCCTCGGTGGGCAGCATCCGCCGCGCCGTGCGCTGGAACAGCGGCCCCCCCAGGCCCGTTTCGAGGCCCGCCAGGTGCTGGC
>JACMIX010000494.1 GCA_014380935.1 Gloeobacterales cyanobacterium ES-bin-141
CCGACCTCGCCCGCCGCGACTTCACCATCAATGCCCTCGCCTACGACGTGCACGCCCAGATGCTCATCGATCCCCTGAATGGTCAGGCCGACCTGAAAGCCCGCCAATTGCGCGCCGTGAGCGAGGCAAACCTGAGAGATGATCCCCTGCGGGTACTGCGCGGCTACCGGCTTGCCGCCCAGCTCGACTTTGAAATCGAGCCTGCTACCCGTGCCCTGCTGGTCGCCTGCGCTCCATTGCTGGATCAGGTCTCTGCCGAACGGGTGCGCGAGGAACTCTCGGCCCTGATTGCTGCCCCGCGAGGTGCCGATTGGTTATTTGCTGCTTACCGTGACGGCGCACTCACGCACTGGCTGCCGGAACTAACTGCGATGGAAGCAATCGGGGCGAGCGGCTATCACCACCTTCCCCTCATCGAGCACACTTTTGAGGTCGTCTGCCAGGTGGACCGGGCCGTGACCAGGCAGTCTGAGGGTCTGCAGGCGGATCTGGCGCGTCCGGTGACCGGGATGCGGAGCGTGCAGACCCTGGTGAAGTGGGCTGCGCTACTGCACGATATCGCCAAGCCCGCGACATGGAAAGTGGACCCCGAGACTGGTAAGACGAGCTTCACCGACCACGAAAACCAGGGTGCGGTGATGAGCCAGAGCATCCTGCAACGCCTCAAATTCAGCCGCGACGAGGAGCGCTGGGTGGTGGCCCTGGTCAAACATCACCTGCGACCGGGCGGGCTTGCCGCACACCTGCCCCCCAGCGACCGCGCCGTCTACCGTCTCTGCCGCGACCTGGGTGAAATGTTGCCGGCTCTTTTAATGCTCGCCCTCGCCGACCGCTATTCGACCCTCGGATCCCAGGTGAAGCCGACCGACCTCGAACGCTTCGACGCCCTGGTCGGGCTCCTGCTCGGGCGCTACTACGCTCCCGATGACCGACTCGCGCACCCAGTGCCTTTGCTCGATGGCCACGGGTTGATGCTGGCTCTCGGCCTCAAGCCGGGTCCGCAAATCGGCAAGCTGCTCACCACCCTGCAAGAATCCCAGGCACTCGGTGAAGTTATAACTCGCGAGGAGGCGATTACCCTTGCCCGGCGGCTCATCGAGTCAGGATAAACTAACATCGCTGCTACTACCCCTTTTTGCCAAATAAACGTGAGCCGACACCAGATGGGGCACTCCCAGGGTTCGCTCGTAGCGTCGGGCTTGTACCCCAACTCGACGACAAGGGCATAATCGCCTTCGCAAATAGGCCCCGGATGGGGTGCTCAAACCCTGACCCGAAACAGTGTCCCGCTTTGGTCGGGTCCCCCGGAAGTCGTCATTCCGTACAGATTGCCATCGGTTCCGACTACCAACTCTTTGCCCGGATTGGCCCCGTTCGGATAATAGGGGAGTCGGGTCGCAAGGCTGTAAATGATTTCGAAGGCGTGCAGAATGGTGCATTCCCCCTCTGGCGTCAATCGGTAGAGGCAGCCCACGTTTCCCTTAGAACCCGCACTCAATCCGTACAGTGCCCTACCCGCCTGCACGACGCCACCCATGGGTCGTCCCTGCGAGGGCGTAAATGAATGCAACATCTGCAGTTGCCCGCTCCGGGTATCGTAACGGTAGGTGGTGCCGAGGTCGTGGGATCCTCCCCTCCCGGTAACACCGTACAATGTGCCGTCTGCTGCCCAGGATAGCTGTCCGACCGGACAGACTCCCTCTTGTTCTATGAAGCGGTGCAGGATCTCGAGGGGGCCACCAGGCGCGAGACGAAAGAGTACTCCGCAACCACCGGGGTAACGGTAACGATAAAGAGGATAAAGAGGCTGCGCCGTGGCCTGCAGTTGCCGTTCCAAAATGTGCTGTGGGTTCATATTGCCTGGATCGCCATAGAATCCAAGCGCCTGCTGCCCACTATCAGATGCATAGAGGGGCGCCGCCACAGGACCTGGATCACCGCCGCAAATGGTGGCACCATACAGAAACCCGTCTTTGCCGAGCACAAGCGACACAGGAACGCGACCGTCCGGTCCTGAGAACTCATGCACAATCCTCGGACGTTCATGGGGAACCAACTGGAACACCATGCCACACTCGGCGTCGACCATTGCTTCAGGAAGATCGCTCATCACCGGCACTTCGACCTTGCGCCCCCCGTAGGCTACGATCCCGAACAAAGAGCCGTCCGGGGTCATCACGGACGGCAGGAATGCCTCTACATTCCTGTCATTAAGAGTGCACTGTACCAGGTCGATACACCTCCCCGATTGGTCTAGATAAAAGACACTCACAGGGATAGTGTCGGCTGGTTTTTCTAAGCGGCGCTCACCTTTAGAGATCATATTCCGGTCAAAGTTATCACGAATCTGGGGCAGGTCGGCCGATACCCCGAAGAGGCATCTACCTTCGGAAGTTTCGCCGGGAGCAAAGAAAACGGTTTCATGTTTTTTAAACGAGCGTAGCCTGCTGAAGACAGTGTCCGGACCCAGTTCATAGATGCCGCCGTTACGCAAACCGCCTGCCTGTTCCACTGCCGCAATCAGGCGTCCATCGCCTGTCCCGAGTAACTGCACCAGATGTGACCGCCTGCCAAGCTTCTTAAAAGCGCGCAGGATCTGCAATTCAGACTGGGGTGTCGCTCTGTGTAGACCAAGATCGAAGATGTCTGCTCTGACATCCTCGTATTCCACGGTATACTCACCTCCGCCTGCCCGAAAGTGACCCCGCATCCGGTCTTCACTTATAAATTCGCAGTGGAACTTAAGCTGTGGATACAGTTTGGACACTTCTTCGAATACTTCAACGGGCGAGCAGTAGGGTGTCTCGAACTCGAAGACCGCCCGACCCTCTTCCCGCTCCACAAAACGGGAGTTGAGGGCGCCGCCTCTGCCGATGCGTTCGTTCGCCCCAGGCACTAAATTCTCGAAGTCGAGCGTTTCTTCCGCTTCTTCATATTCGACAGTCTCCACGCCGCTGGCCGCACGGATCGAGCGCACCCGCCCAATAAAATCTGCCAGGATTTTCTCCTGACCTGTAACCGTATAGACGTTGAAATACCAGGTCGCCACGGAAATCCCGCCAAAAAAGCATTTTATAATAGCGGATGCAGACCTGCTGCTGTGGAGAGCGGGTTACTTAGGCCTTGCTCTTCTGCTCAAGATTTGGATTGCCAACGTTATTTTGCTCAAGCTATCTCGGCAGGTGTAGAGTCCTGCTGGTAGCTGCCTTTAGACAGTATCGGGCTTGATAGGTTCGTTCAGTCTTCGGCGTTCTGCCTCGCGTTGGGCAGTATTGAGCTGTAACAGCCTGACGGTGGTTCGTCCCTCTGGAGTGAGGCCGACGATCGTTCCTTGCTCAAGCTGGAAGTGCTCCTCCCAGCTTTGAGTACGGGGGTGGAACAAGAAGGTAAAGTCCCCAGTCGCCGGGTCGAATGAACCCAAGTCCGAGCCCTTGTGGCGGTTGCATCGCCAGCAGGTCCATGCCAGGTTGTCGGCCTCGGTAGCTCCACCGTGTTTTTCGGGAATGACATGGTCTACTTCGTGCGCGAAAAAAGCGACCCCGCTCGGCAGCCTGCAGTACTCGCACCTACCCCGCGCCCGCTCTTCCAGTAAGCGACGCAGGGAAGCCGAGATGTAGCTAAGACTCACCGTTCGCCGTCGAAAAACCGCAAGGCCCCGGCCTTGAGAAGAACGATCAGGTGTTCGATGTGCTCATAATCGTCAAGTTCGCGAGCCTCAGCCGGAGTAAGCTCTCCTGCTTTACTGCGGGCGAGCAGGGTACCAAGGCGTTGCTGCATCTGGGAAGTGGGTTTGAAAGCAGCAAGCTCTTCAGGGGAGGGGTTTGTAGCCAGGAAATCAAGGACGTACCGGTAGGTGTGGGCAGGTAGAGCCGGCTGCTGCAAGCTCAGGGTCACTAGTTCGACAAGCCGATCTCCCACTTGCACAAGCTGCTCAGCGAGTTCGTCCGGGACATCCAGGGTGATCTTGACCATGCCGGTCCTGCAGTAAATGTCTCAGTGTATGCCTCATTCCCAGCTCAACCCGTAGTGGGTCAGGCCGTCTTGCGGCGGTCGGAGAGCAGGCGGGCAGCGATGCCGCCGCCGACGAAGCCGAAGAGGTGGCCCTGCCAGGAGACGCCTGACTGCAGGGGCAGGACGCCCCAGAGGGCACTACCGAAGAAAAAGCCGACCAGCAGAGCGATGACGATCGACTTGGCGCTGCGCTCGAAGTAGCCGCGCATCAGCAGAAAGCCCAGAAAACCAAAGATGACGCCGCTTGCCCCGAGGTGCACTGTGTTGGGCGGGGCGGTTAGCCACACCCCGAGGCCGCTGACCAGGGTCGAGATAAGTAGGACCAGCCAGAAATCTTTCAGGCTGCGCGCCATGATGATCCAGCCGAGCACCAGGAAAGGCACGGTGTTGGCGATCAGGTGGGCGAAGCCGACGTGCAGGAACG
>JACMIX010000007.1 GCA_014380935.1 Gloeobacterales cyanobacterium ES-bin-141
CCTATTCGTCTGGAGCGCTCTGCCCCCTTCGACTTTGCCGGTGGGACGAACATGGACCCGACCATCACTCAGGCCAACCCCTTCGACACGAGCACACTCACTAATGGAGAGCACACAATCACAGCCACGTTTGCCCGCACGGACGGCACCTTCCGCACCATCACCTCGACCTTCACCGTCGGTAACTGACTCCCAGCGCCGATAACCACGAGTATCTACCTAGTCATTCCTGAGTAGTAAGGGCTCGAGCCACAAACTAACCAATGTATAGGCTGGGTAGAATGTGGACGTGGTAGGAGCGCTCAGTTATGACAGCTTCCGCGGTTACCGAGAGCACTTGGGTAAGAGCCAGTTGGGACAACTTTGTGACCCTAGAAGATGACCCGGCTTACCAGAGGGCCAAGTTCTACTACCATCACGGTTGTATGCGGGTTGAGATGTCTCCGGTTGGACCTTCACATGCTCAAGACAATGGCCTGATTGCCCTAATCATCGGGCAATGGGCTTTCAAACGAGGCTTGCGTTTGTACAGCTACGTGAATGTCACGCTGAGGAAAACCGGGCAGCAAGAAGCACAACCGGATCTGGCTTGCTTCATGGGAACTGGCGTTCTACCGGCACGCTCCAACAAACCAGTTGAGCTAAGTATCTTCCTACCCCCGGTGCTGGCAGTAGAGGTATCGGCCACCACGCTGGAAGACGACCTGACCACTAAGCGAGAGCTATATGGCGAGTTGGGGGTGAGCGAGTATTGGGTAGTGGATGTCAAGGCCGGCCAGGTTCTTCTATTTGGGCTGGTAGAGGGTGAAGGGTTGCAGCCGCTTCAGGGCTCGCGTGTGTTGTCAGGTTTGAGTCCGATGATATTGAGTCAAGCTCTCGAACGGGGACAGGCTCAGGGTGATGCAGGCGTGATTCAGTACATCATGGACCTCGAACAATAACTGCTGCATGGGGAGGGGCCACCCGCTACAGGTCTACTTCACTTGCCAGAACCTTGGTGACGGCTTTGCGGGTGTCCGTGCGGAACTCCTCGACACTCACCCGCCCCAGAAACCATACCGCGAGTACCATTCCCAGACTTTCAAGCGCAAACACCAGGCCGTAGGCGAACACTGGTTGGCTGAATAGTCTTTGCCCCAGTTCAAGAAATGCGCCGCCCAGGAGCGTGCCCATTGCCTGCGCCATTGCCTGCGCCAGGCCCCAGGCACCAATGAACGTCCCTGCCACCTCGGCAGCCGTGAGATCGAGCATCAGACTGACGGCACCGTTGGTCGTGACACCGAAGCCCAGACCCAGGAACACGACGGCAACTTGCAAGACCGTGGCGGAGCGGGTGAACCCGGCCAGGATCACCAACCCAAAACACAAAGCTACCACCAGGCAACCCAGGCGGGCAGTCCGTTGCTTGCCCAGGCGAGGAACGATCAAAAAACCGGCCAGGGGGATACCAACCAGGGTGCCCATTCCCCAAAAAGCGTTGAGGCGGGTGCTCTCGGCCACCGTCATGCCGAAGACCTCGCCTGCGTAGGGTTCGAGGATTGGCTGCTGCATGAAGAGGCTCATCGTCATAACCAGCAAAAACGTAAAGAACAGACCCGTCTGGCGGCTGGCAGTCAGGACCTTGAGCGCCGTACCGAGCGTGATGCGGTCCTCACGGTCTACCAGTGTCGAGCGCGACGCGAAACGCGAGTATTTTTTCTCGACACCCAGAGTAGCGATAATTCCCAGGCAAAACACCAGAGCGGGTACGACCATAAAAAGCCGGTTGATCGAGTCTTCGAGCGTCTCAAAGGTCAAACCCTCGACGAGTCTGGCACTGAGTACCGCTCCCACCACGATGCCAACCATCAGCATTGACCAGACGATACCCACCAATTTCGAGCGATTGTCCTCATCGGAGACATCGACCAGTAAGGCCGCGAAAGGAGTCGAGCTGCAACCGATACAAAGACCGTACAGGGCAAATGCCAGGGCCACGAGCGCCATCCACCCGTAAGTCGGGGTCGTCCAGCCGAACGTGCGCAGGCTGTTGCCCAACTGCCATACCACCTGAACGGCCAAAAACGAGCCGGTGGTGAACAGGGCCGCTCCCAACCAGACGTATCCTGTGCGGTGGTAGCCCAGCATGGGCCTGGCATCCGACATCTGCCCGAACCATACCCTCGAAGGAGCGACAAACTGATACATCGCGAGTGCCCCTCCCGCCAGGAGCGGGGGAACCGCGAGCAGGTCCGCGTCGATTAGTACCCGGTTGAGTACTCCCAGGGTCAGGACAGACATCATGGCAAGCCCCATCTGGAACAGGCCAAGCCGAAACATGGTCAGCAGGTTGACCTTGGGGCGGACCACCACTCCGGTATCCGCTTCGGGTTGAAGGTTGGACAGATTGCCAGTTGTCATAGCCTGATGAGAAGCGATAGAAGCTATTTATTTATAGCAATGGCTGCCAAAGGTTACCGGCTACCCAGGCCAGGTGTTGCAACCGGGGTTGAGGTTCTCTCCGGCGGACGATGAGTCTGATGGACGCCTCCGACACACTTAAGTGGATAGAACTGTAGACCGGAAGGAAACCCGCCATGTCAGAGCGAATGGACACATTGCAGCAGTATGTAAGCGACATGCTGGCTCTCGAGCGCCACATTTTCGAAGCAGTCAAGCGACAGACAGACGACGATCACACCAAATATCTCCCGGAGGCCACACGACTGATTGGCAAGATCGAGGGCATGCTTGGAGGCCACATCTCAGAAACTGAACAACACCTATCGTCCCTGGGTGGGGACAGTGGATCGCCCGTGAAAGACGCTGTTGCCGCTGTCACGGGTATAGCAGCCGGTCTTATCGACAAGGTACGTTCCAATACAGTCTCCAAGATGCTGCGCGACGACTACGCTGCCCTGAGCCTGGATGCCATGGGGTACACGATGCTGCACACCACCGGACTTGCCCTGCAACATTCGCCGACGGCAGACCTCGCCCTGCGCCACCTCTATGACCTGACGCCGCTCATTGTCGAAATCAGCGAGGTCATCCCCTTGGTCGTTGCCAAGGAACTGCTCGACGACGGCGAGACCGTAGACGCGTCGGTAGGACCCGAGGCCGTCCGCAACACCCAGAAGACCTGGAAAAACGAGGTTGTCCGCTGATTCAAGATTGCGTGCTTTTCTTGTACTTAGTACACTTGCTTGACTACTTGTAGAGGAAGACCTCTATTCAGGTCGAGGAGTGTCAATGGAACAGCAGGTGAATATTTATGGGGGCAGGGATCCTCGAGACATTCCTGCCTACTCCGTAGCACAGGTCTCCCGATATCTAGGTGTGCCGTTAGCCACCGTTCGCTCCTGGATCTTTGGTACCACTTACAGAACAAAAGAGGGTGAAAAGCGTTTTCAGCCTCTGATTAAGTTGCCAGATCTGCACTTGAGAGTGCTCTCTTTCACAAATTTGGTTGAAGTTCACGTCCTACGCTCAATTCGCGAAGTTCACGGTGTGCATCTCGACCGTGTCAGGAAGGCGATTTTAGAGCTAGAAACTAACTTCACCGCTACGCATCCCCTCGCCAAAATTGATCTCCACACAGACGGATTAGATTTGTTTGTGCAATCGCTTGAAAAGTTCGTCAACGTGTCCGAGGGCAGACAAATCGTTATCCGAGAAGTGGTGGAAGGCTACTTGAGGCGTATCGAACGGGATGAGCAACAACTGGCCCAGCGGCTTTACCCATTTACTCGGACTGGCAACTCGGACGCCCCTCGCCTCATCGTGATTGATCCACGCATTGCCTTCGGCAGACCTGTCCTGGTAGGCACAAACATACCCACAGATGTACTGGCATCACGTTACAAGGCTGGAGAATCCATCGATCAGTTGTCTACAGATTACCGGTGCGACCGTGCAAAAGTGGAAGAAGCAATCCGATGTGAGTTCTTTCCTGACGCCGCGTGACCCAGCCAGTTGTATTCTTCATCGACAGTTCTCTGGGTGGCCTGATTCTCAAGCAAGCGCTTCAGCAGGAAGGAGAACAGGTGGCGTTACATGACGAGCACTTTCCGCAGGGAACTTTAGACGTAGATTGGTTGCCGGATGTTGCCCTAAGGGGGTGGCTCATCCTGAGTGCGGATCAACGAATTCGCTACAACGAAATCGAATGGCTAGCGGTCCTGAACTCAGGAGCGAAGGTATTCGTGCTTGTCTCGGGGAACCTGACCGGGGAGCAGCAGGCCCAAGCGTTCGTTCAGGTGCTCAAAAAAATGAAGAATACGGCCACTCGCGAGCCTAAAGGCTTCATCGCTCTGGTGTACAGAAATGGCAGACTCATTTTGCCAAAACGCAATAGAGATTCCCGTAAGGGAAATCCCGCTCAGAAAGATGGGTCTGCTTCGATTTCTCCATGAGGCGATAACTTTAGCGTCCAACCGTTGAAGCTCCGGTGCGCAGGTCAGCCGGGGCATAAACGCCGGTCTCGGTAATGATGCCCGTGATCAATGCGGCTGGGGTGACATCGAAAGCCGGGTTGTAGAAATCTACTCCTGCAGCACAGATGACTGTTCCATCAATGGCGCGTACTTCCCCAGGATCTCGTTCCTCGATAGGAATAATGTTGCCATCCTCAAGGGTCAGGTCGACGGTAGACCAGGGAGCGGCCACGAAAAAGGGTACGTTATGGTACCTGGCCAGGATCGCTACACCATAAGTGCCAATCTTATTGGCTGTATCACCGTTGGCAGCGATGCGGTCCGCACCCACCACTACCGCATCGATCATGCCCCTGGACAGGCAGTGCCCTGCCATAGTGTCGGCGAGTACCGTGACGGGAATGTTTTCCTCGACCAGTTCCCAGGCAGTCAGCCGCGCTCCTTGCAGGCGCGGGCGCGTTTCATCGGCGTAGACTCGCTCAAGACGTCCTGCCTCCCAAGCTGAGCGCACAACCCCCAGGGCTGTCCCGTA
>JACMIX010000495.1 GCA_014380935.1 Gloeobacterales cyanobacterium ES-bin-141
CTCACACCTGTGGGGCTTCCTGCCGCGCGAAAACGTCATCGGTCGGGCCTCCTTCCGTATCTGGCCGATCAATCGGGTTGGTCTGATCGAGTAGGACACTCGAAGCAAAACTCTCGTATCGATGGGGCACAGATGTGTGTGAGGGCACGCTGCAGTGTGCCCCTACGAAATTTTTGTGAAATTACGTTCAGGCTCGGCTACTTAGATCGTGATCTGGGTTCCGTCAAAACGGGTCAGCGAGAAGCCCGAGAACGACTCGTTGTAGGTGAGTTTTAGGTCGCGCAGGATGGTGATGGCGACGTCCTCGCCGAGCTTGAGACCCGAGAGGGCATCTGAGCGGTAGTGGATCCCGGCCAGGCTGCGCCCAATAGTAACGTTGGCGGCTAGCTTATCTAGTTCACCGCCGATGGTGAGGACCTCGCCTGTGTAAGCTTCGAGCGACAGGCCGTCAACCGTCGGCTGCACCGGGTCGGGGAGGGTGAAAGCTTCGTTGAAGAACGCTTTAAGCACTGTGCAACTGGCGCCGGCAAAAGCGGCGTGGCCAGCTGGATAGGAAGGGTGGGCAGGGCATCCCTCGGGGTAAGCCTGGGGCAGCAGGTAAGTTCCGTGCTGGAGGTTGATCTCGGCCAGGACGGGGGACTGCAACAGCTTGTCATTGAAGCGGTAGCTCGCCGAGCCGATCAGGAAGTTGTGCAGGTGCCCCCCGAAGGCCTCGGGCCGCAACCGGCGATGCACCAACCATTTTTGATACCAGCACGCCATCAGGGCAGTATTTGCCACTCGGGACAGCAAATCGAGGATATGCGCACTGCCGAAGGTACCGAAGCCGCTCTGGGTGACAGAGGACAGATAGGGATTGGCCGCATCGAGAGCCGCTGGGCCGTAACTGAGCAAGATCAAACCGGCGTCGAGGCCCGCCTGGTAGAGAAAGTCGCGATGGACGTACTCCCCCAGGGCTCTACCGTTGTAGAGGTAATACAGGTCAGGTTCAAAAGCTGCGCTGGTCGTCGGCGCGAAGCCGCGCTGGATCTGCAACCACTCCGCGTAATCGGTCATAAAGTCCACCCCGGCTGCCGTCACCCGGCAACGCTGGTTCGTGGGCCTGGCACCGTAGGGCACGTCCTTAAACAAAAACTGAGAGACATAAGGGCCGATGCGCTCGCCCGACGTGTTGCCCCGGAAGAGCGTCTCGATGGTCAGGTCCTGAAAAATGGAGAAGCGCTGCAGGTCTTCAACCGCCTGTTGGGCGAGGGAGTGGTTTGGGTAATCAGCAAAGGGAACGTCGCGCAGCAATGCCTGCCAGTAGAGTTCAACCACTTCGCCAGCTTGCGGTTCACTACTGAAGGAGAAGGCCCTCGGCAAAGTGAGATTCCAGCCATCCTGCCCCTCAAGGGAGTAGCGATAGGCCAGTTGTGGATTGGCAAGTTTGAGGGAGCCGCCCAGGGGAATGGCCTCGAAGCTGGTGGGGGAACCGCTTTTGAGCGCATCAATCATGGCCTGGTATGCGGCGGGGTCTACCTCACCCAGGTCGTTGTGGGGCAAACCTTTGGAAAAACTGCCAATGTGGTTGCTGTAGAGCTCGTCATCAACGCTGGTCGGGTGGGGAACCGGCGGGGTAGCGCGCTCGATTCGGGCAGCTTCGACGCACACCTTGTAGGCCAGGTTGCGGCGTTGGGGAACCGACACTGGGGTAATAACCTCCGCCCGGGCGGGCGGGGTAAGGGTAGTAAACAGGATACCGGTGGCGGTTCCCAGACCACCCAGGAAATGGCGGCGGCTTAGTCCTTCTGAGCCACCTTCGGGCATTTGTAGGTCTGGATTTTGTTTGAAGGAGGAATCCACAGCTTTTCTCTCCGTAGATAGGGATTGGGGGAGCAACTGAAACCTGTTCAGGCCTCCCCGGTTGCTCCCGTACTTACCTTTCTTCAAGAAACCATTTGCAAACCAACTTGTCCTCGGTCAAGAACCAGCGGGCATACATGGCAATCTTTCCAGGTTTTTGTTCGATTGAACTTGAAGAATTAAGCTCTTTTTGCATTTGAACAGTTGAGTAGCTCATATCGGACTCCATCGCTTTAGAGGGGGAGAAAGAAAGGGGGGAAGGGAGGAAGAGGGAAAGGAACGGGGGAAGGAAAAAGGAAGTAAGGAAAGGGAAGGCAGGGAACGGGGGGTAAGGCAGCTGGGGAAGGTCAACGCTCAACTTTCAGATCGAACCGCAGGCTCACGCCCTGGAGCTGGTTGAAGCCCAGGAGTTTCTGGACTGCTTCGCCGGAGGCTCTACGGTACTGGCCGGTACCGCCGATGATTGCTCTCTGGACAGGCACGTTCAGGTCGGCCAGTTCAAAACCATCGGTTGTAATCGTCGCGCTGCCGGGTGTGGTGCCGAAGTCATATAACTGATGGGTGATCACCACCGGTCCGGTCGTCGTATTCAACCCCTGGGCACCCATGACCCAGCCGCGGCAGACCCAGCGGCCGATCACTTTGTCCGGGAACTCGGGGCTGCCGTCGGCGTTGACCCCGTTGCTACCGTTGAGCGTGCCATAGGGGTAGATGTAGCCCTGTGTGATGAACGGGTTGCCGTAGGCCGGTAATCCATTGCTCTCCAGCGGTTCTTCGTCAAAGGCGAACCGGGTTGCATCTTCTGCCACGTCAAACTGGACAGTCTTGGCTGTCTTGACGCTCTGGACAGTGGCGTCCGCAGGAGTGTCAGCCCGAGCGACGCCCTGAGACACCGCGGTCCCACAGAAAGCCGTGAACAAGATCGCCCCCAGGGCAACTTTGAGCAGGCTGTTTCTTCTCGTTGCCTTCAGTACAAAACGGTTGTTGATCTCTTGTCGGGGCATGTTTTTGACTCCAATTTCTGGGTACTTCGTGTAAACACCACTAAGAGTCAGTGGTTGTTTGTGTTTCTGGATTCAGATTAGAAAGCTGCGCCTTTGTTATCCAGTGACGATTGGGCCGTAAGGGAAGATTTGCAAATTGCATTGCAAAAGATGCTCCGATGCCTCTACGAGGTGCTTTACAATCTTTGAAGAGTTTGTGCTCCGGACGGCTTAACGTCCTTAAAATCCAGATAGTCCCAGCTTCAGTGAACGCCGATGGACCAGACCAGGACCAGACGCATGCGCGGGTTTCGTCTGACACCCCATGGCTGGCAGCGGCTGCACGAAGCCCGTGGTTTGTCCGAGATACACAACAACCGCACCAGCCGCTACACCCTTGAAGATCTCAGTGGGCTGACCGGCTTTGACCCGAGCACCGTCGCCAAGGTTCTGGCAGCGGAGGAAGGGGTGGACAAGCAGACCCTGCTGCGCTTTTTCAGTGCCTTTGGGCTCGAGTTGCTCCCGGCCGATTACTCCCGGCCGGAGAACCCCCAGAACCCCGGGCGGGAGGTGTATCCTGCCCACCACCAGGACTGGAGTGAGGCGGTGGATGTCTCTGTGTTCTACGGCCGTACTGCTGAACTGGCCACTCTGGAGCGGTGGATCGTGCAGGAACGCTGCCGGATGGTAGTGCTGCTGGGTATGGGCGGTATCGGCAAAACTGCCCTATCGGTCAAGCTTGCCCGGCAAGTGCAGGACGACTTTGACTATTTGATCTGGCGCTCGCTGCGCAACGCTCCTATGCTCGGGGATCTGCTGGCTGAGCTGATCCAGTTTCTTTGTGCCCAGCAGCCGGTCGATCTGCCCGCGACCGTCGAAGGCCGGATCTCCCGGCTGCTCGAATGCCTGCGCAATTGCCGGTGTCTGTTGATTCTGGACAATGGCGAGTCGATCTTGCGCCGGGAGGAAAAAGTTGGCACTTACCGGGAAGGCTACGAAAAGTATGGGTCACTTTTTGAGCGGCTGGCTGAGGTACCTCACAAGAGCTGTCTGGTACTGACCAGTCGGGAAAAACCGCACGAGGTCGCCTCCCTGGAGGGCGCAACCCTGCCGGTTCGCTCTTTGCGGTTGGACGGTCTAGACGACACCGAGGGCGAGGAAATTCTCAAAGCCAAGGGACTCACCACTCGGGACGGCGAGTGTTCAAGACTTGTGGAGCGTTACCAGGGCAATCCCCTCGCCCTCAAGATCGTAGCCACATCCATCCGGGAGTTGTTTGGCGGCGATGTGGGCGAGTTTTTGCACGAGGAGACCGTCATCTTCAACGGCGTCCGCCACCTGCTCGATGAGCAGTTTGACCGCCTGCCCGCTTTTGAGCGACAGGTAATGTACTGGCTTGCCATCGACCGGGAACTGGTGAGTGCCTCCCAACTGCGCAGCGATATGGTACCGCCGGCTTCTGTCCCAAAGTTGCTGGAGGCGCTGGAGTCGCTGCTGAGGCGCTCGCTTATCGAGCATCGTGCCGCCTCCAGTGAGCAGGCTGCCGGTTTCACGCAACAGCCGGTCGTCATGGAGTACACGACCGAACACTTCATCGCCCAGATTTGTGCTGAGATCGAAGGTCGAGAAACCACCCTGTTCAAGAGCCATGCCCTGTTGAAGGCCCAGGCCAAAGATTACATCCGGGAAACCCAGACTCGCCTCTTGCTCGAACCGGTCGTGGGCGAATTGCTCTCCAGACTCGGCACACAAAGCAACCTTGAGAACCGGCTGCTCGAAATATTGGCGGAGCAGCGCGAGCGCTTGCCCCTGGAGCCGGGATATGTAGCCGGAAATATCCTGAACCTGCTCTGCAAACTGCAAGCTGATCTGAGCGACAAGGACTTCTCCCGGCTCGCCGTCTGGCAGGCTAATTTACAGAAGGCGAATCTGGTCCGGGTCAATTTCTCCCAGAGCGATCTGTCCGGGTCTGCTTTTGCCCAGACGTTCGGTAATTTCTTGTGCGTGCAATTCAGCCCCGATGGTCGGTTACTGGCCATCGGAGACGACAGCGGTGAGGTTCGCTTGTGGGGGATGGAAAGCGGCCAGCAACTGTCGAGTTGTAGGGGGCACACCGATTGGATCTGCTCGATCGCGTTTAGTCCGGATGGGCAGATGCTTGCCAGTTGCAGCGAGGACAAGACGGTAAAGCTGTGGGACGTCCGGACGGGTCAGTGTCTCAGAACCCTGCAGGGGCACTCCGGCTGGGTGTATGCGGTCGCCTTCAGCCCGGACAGCCGTCTGCTCGCGAGCGGTAGCCCGGACCGGGCCGTGCGGCTATGGGACGTCCAGACAGGCCAGTGTCTCAGCACGTTGCAGGGACATTCCGAGTGGGTATACGCGGTTGCCTTTCATCCGGACGGCCAGATGCTCGCCAGCGGCAGCGGCGACCAGACCCTCAAACTATGGGATGTTCAGACAGGCCGGTGTCTCGATACCCTGCACGGGCATACGGCTCAGGTGCTTTCGGTCAGTTTTGATGCGAGCGGACGAACGCTCGCGAGTTCCAGTCGTGATCAGACAGTCAGGCTGTGGGATGTCCAGACGGGCCACCTCGATACCCTGCGTGGTCATACAGACCAGGTCCGTACCATCGCCTTCAGCCCGGATGGACAGCTCCTGGCAAGCGGCGGTGGGGATGACACCGTGAAGCTGTGGGACGTCCAGACGGGCCAGTGCCTCAGAACCCTGCACGGGCACGCAAGCTGGATCTGGTCGCTCGCGTTTGCGCCGAATGGAAAAACGCTTGCAAGCGGGGGTCTCGACCAGACGGTCCGGTTGTGGGATGTGCAGATGGGTCAGTGTTTGAAGATTTTGCAGGGGCACGCCAGTTGGGCCTGGTCGATTGTTTTCAGTCCAGACGGAAAAACCTTGATTAGCGGTAGCAGCGACTGGAAAGTCAAGCTGTGGGATATCGAATCGGGCCGGTTCAGGACCCTGTCGGACCACACCGGCTGGGTCTGGTCCGTTGCCTGTGCCCCGGATGGGCAGACGCTTGCAAGCGGCAGTTTCGATGAGACCGTCCGGTTGTGGGACGTGCAGACCGGTCGGTGCCGCGCTACCCTCAAGGACCACACGGGCTGGATTCGTTCTGTAGCCTTCAGCCCGGACGGGCAGACGCTTGCGAGCGGCAGCAGCGACCGCACCGTCAAGCTGTGGGAAGTAGACTCGGGTCGGTGCCTCGCTACCCTGCCAGGACACACTGGCTGGGTCTGGTCTGTCGCCTTTAGCCCGGATGGGCGAGTACTTGCGAGTGGCGGCGGCGACCAGACAGTGATGCTGTGGGACATGGCCTCCTTGCGCTGCTTGCGGACTTTGTCAGGACATGTGGGTTCTACCTGGTTTGTTGCCTTCAGCCCGGACAGCGCAACCCTGGTCAGCGGCGGTGCGGATGGGATGGTCAAGCTCTGGGACGTGTGTACGGGCGAGTGTCTGCGCACCTTACCGGGTCACACCGGCTCGGTCTGGTCCGTTGCTTTCAGCCCGGACGGGCAGATGCTCGCAAGCAGCAGCCATGACCGGACGGCCAGGTTGTGGGATGTGGAGACGGGCTGCTGCTTGGGGATGCTCGAAGGTCATACAAGCCAGGTGTGTTCGGTCATCTTCAGCCCGGACGGGCAAAGCGTTGCAACCAACAGCCAGGATGCAACCACCCGACTCTGGGATAGCCGCACAGGCAAGTGCTTGAAGGTTCTGCGGGCTGAGCGGCCCTACGAGGGCATGAACATCGCTGGAGTCACAGGACTGACGGAGGCGCACAAAGCCGTTTTAAAAGCCCTGGGTGCGATCGAATAACTACTTGTGCTGGTCCTGGGCAAGAAAGAGCCGGTCCTGGCTGAGCGGTGCGACCGGTTCGCTCAACAAAAAGCGGCCCGCCAGAATCCAGCCTTTTAATTCCTCCGCGACCTGTCCGGCCAGGTACATGCTTGCCAGCGGCGCGGTGCGGACGCGCTGGCCCTGAATGGTAATCTGCCCGCTCTTGAGCTGGGCGTAGCTGACCAGCCCAAAAGTCGGGCGCACCCGGCGGGGGATGGCAAAGTCAATCACCGGGGCAACCAGTTCACTGTCCTGAACAGCGGCACCGGCCACGACCGTTTCCGAGAGGACCGCGAGTGCTATTCCGACTCCCAGCATCAGCGAAGGGCCGTATTTGTGAAAGCGGCAGCCCCGCACCCAGCGCGGGTCCATCGTCTTGAGGTCGCCGATCAGCGCGAGGGTAGCCGATGGGCCGATGGGCGTTCCATTCGGCAAGCGTTTCTGGAGCGGGAAGTGTTGGGTGCCCTCCCACGCGACGTAACCGACCCCGCCGCCCAGAAATAGGCGCGTGCCGATGCCGACCGAGGCAAGCAGGGGATCGTTGAGCAGAGGGGAGAGGGCACCCGTGCTTGCGTAGACGGCATTGCCCAGCCGGGGCTGAAGTGTGCCCAGGTAGGTGTAAAGGGGACGCTCCCCGCCGTTCACGCCGACGATGAAATTTTGATAGACGTTGCGCGGGTTGTATAAATAGCACTGGTTGACGGTGTCCTTGGTAATCACCGTCTCGAATTCCCGGCGCGGGTAGCAGTCGTTCGGGTGCCCAAGTGCGCGTAGGCGTACGGATTTGCCCGCTACCAGGTCGGCGATCACATGCCCGCCCCCATAGTTGCTGTCTCCCTCGGCGCTTTGGGATGCTCCCAGGTA
>JACMIX010000496.1 GCA_014380935.1 Gloeobacterales cyanobacterium ES-bin-141
ACCACCTGGCCGACCTGGCTACTACAAAGTTGAAAACGTGCCTTATGCCCAGTTCTTCCACGGGGGCTACGCCTTTCACGGTGCCTGGTGGCACAACAGCTTCGGGCGACCAATGAGCCACGGCTGTCTCAACCTCTCAACCCGCAGCCACAATCGCCGCTGGCCAAACGCGGCCGACGACGCAAAATGGCTCTGGGACTGGGCAGCGCTCGGTGTACCGGTAACCGTCTATGCCCGGACACCAACTGGGGGCGGCAGCGTATGAGCTGGAACTGTGTGCGCAACTGCGGAGCCTGCTGCTACCTTGCCCCGGCCGAGCGCCCATTCCTGGATGAGTATCTTGACCCCGAACAACTGGCTCTGTACCACTCGCTGGTGGGTCAAGACGGCTGGTGTAGGCACTTCGAACCTGAGACGCGCACCTGTGGCATTTACGAACACCGTCCGGCTTTCTGCCGCGTCTCACCGGAAGTGCTCGTCGAACTCTACGACGAGGCACCGGAGGACCTCGATGCCTGGGCAACCCACTGCTGCCGCGAGCACATCGAAGCAGTCCACGGAGCGCGCAGCCCTGAGATGGGTCGCTTTAACCGGGCGGTCCGTTGACGGCAGGCGGGCAGGCGACAGCCCGAGTACGGTACAATCTCGGCGTTTGGAAAAAGGTGCATCAATGATCAGATCAGTGTGCATGCTCGCCTGCGTAGCGCTTTTGGGGTCGCTGACCGCCTGTGCCGACACCGACTCGTCTGCACAAACCCGCACCGCTCCTCAGGCGGCGGCCCCCGATGCGGGCCTGCCTCAGCTCAAAGGCAAGGCCATAGTTGAGCTTAAAACGGTCAAAGGCCCGATTACCGTCGAGGTCGATGGTGACAATGCCCCGATTACGGCCGGCAATTTTGTAGACCTGGCCAAGCGCAAGTTCTTCGACAACCTCACTTTTCACCGGGTCGTGCCGGGCTTCGTCATCCAGGGGGGCGACCCGCTCGGCAACGGCACGGGCGGTTTCATAGACCCCGCCACCCGCGCCCAGCGCATCATCCCGCTTGAAATCCGGCCCACTGGACTGGACGGCAAACCCGGCACGATTCTCTACAGCAGAACCTACAGTGGCGAGGGGCTTGACAGTGTCAAACAGCCGCCCGTGCTCCTTCATACCCGCGGCGCCCTGGCCATGGCCCGTTCGCAAAATCCAAACTCGGCCTCCTCGCAGTTCTACATCACCCTTGCCAACACCAATCAGTTAAATGGCGAATACGCCGTCTTCGGGAAAGTAATCAAAGGCATGGAAGTGGTAGACCAGATTCGGGTGGGTGACAAGTTGCTCTCGGCAACGGTCATCTCACAGACTGCGCCCACCGCTCCCAATTCCACGCCCTGAGGCTTTGCGCAGATGGGCTGTGCTCTCACGCAGGCTGATACTGGCCAGGGAGCGATAAAAAAGGACCACTTCGTCACCGCGGTTGATCAATTTAGCGCTCAAGCAGCGATTGGCTGACTCGCTTGCCGCCTGGAAAGCCTCGGGATCCTCGGCGACTAAGGCGGCAGAGAGCTGATAGAAGCTATTGACTGCGGTGTAGACGGTTACAGCCAGCGGGTCCTCAGCGTGAAGCTGTGCCAGTTTCTGAGCAATGCGCCGGGTCGAGGCGAGGGTGACCAGCAGCTCTTCGAGCGACTCGCGCGACTCGCTCACCTGCAGGAGTACCTCTTTAAGTTCGAGGGCCACATCGCGCACGGTGCGTTCGCCGATAGTGGCCGGGGGCTCGATGCGGGTGACCCGGCCGGCAAGACCCGGTTGCGTCTCAGGCAGGGTCAGGCAGACGCCCAGAGTGCCGCCCAGGACCGCAATGCCGGTCAACAGAGCAATCGCTCCTTTTATCAGTCCGGTCTTCACCGGCAGACCGGCAAGGGTTTCGCCATTGGCAATCACAAACAATTCCTGATCGTCTTGTAGCTGCAAGGCGTTGATGATAAGCATTTGTCCATCTGGTCGCTCGATGCGGTCGCCCACAGCCAGCCGCTGCCGACGATCGAGGGGAATGTCATTGAGTTTGAGCGACTCAGCCGGAACGCAGCGCACCCGGCAACCCGATTCGTGCTGATAGAAAACGAGCAATGGTCGCCTCGCCCGTCCAGCCACCAGCCGTCCGTCCGGTTCCCAACTGACGCGGATGATATTGCCCTGAAAGCGAAAAATTTCACCTTCGACAAACTCCTCGTTTTCCAGCACCCGCAACTGCAGCAGCATCTTGAAAGATCCGGATTTGCCATAGCTTAACCA
>JACMIX010000063.1 GCA_014380935.1 Gloeobacterales cyanobacterium ES-bin-141
AGTTTGCACCGCGAAAGATTCGCTCCAATGCCATCGCACCCGGAGTAGTTGAAGTGAATTTCCGCGCCGAGCTTCTCAAAGACCCGGAATTTCGGCAAAACCTTGAATCGATGACGGCACTGGGTCGCCCTGGTACCGTTGACGATATCGCACAGGTGGTGCAGTTTCTTGCCTCAGAACAAAGTGGCTGGATTACTGGCCAGGTGATCGATAGCTCTGGCGGGTGGAAACTGTAAACGCTGCATTTATTGGCCAGTTGCTTTCGGTATCGAAACCACCATCGTGATGCCGGGAATCTTCATCGATGGCACCTCCAAGCTTCTAGAGTCTCGGACTCGCTCCCCTGGCGTATAGCGACCCGGCCTGCTGCTCAATCAGTCCTTTGAGTTCGAGCATCAACAGGTGACTTGCGAGTTCTCCGGTGGGAAGTCCGGTCTGCACGAGCAACTCGTCGAAGCTGCACACACCCTGGGCAAGCAAGATCCATATTTGTTGCTCGCTGTCTTCGAGGTCCGGTAGTGCGTGAGGAGCCGGGGCGAGTGGTGGCACCGTGCGCAGGAGATGACTGCTGAGTTCGACCAGCAACTCCTCGGGGCTCAAGATGGCCCGTGCCCCCTGCTGGATGAGTCTCAGAGTGCCCATGGCCTGGGGGTTGTCGAGACTACCTGGTAGTGCGTAAACCTCGCGGTTGTAGTCGCAGGCAAGATTGGCCGAGATGAGGGCACCGGAGCGGGTTTGGGCTTCGATGACAATCGTGGCGAGGCTCATACCGGCCACGATGCGGTTGCGTCGCGGAAAATAGGCGGCAAGCGGCGCTGTGCCGGGCGGATATTCACTCAAGATCAGGCCGGTCTCGGCAATCTGCTCGGCAAGTGCGTAGTGCTCAAGAGGATAGACCTGATCGACGCCGCAACCCAGGACGGCTGTAGTCGGACCTCCGGCATCGAGGGCCGCCCCATGAGCGGCCCCGTCTACCCCCAGGGCGAGCCCCGAGACGACCATAAAGCCCGCCCGGGCAAGTGCCCCGGCGATGCGGCCCGTCCAGCGCAACCCGTAGTAGGAAGGGCGACGGGTACCGACGACCGCTACAGTGGCAGGCCAGGGCCGGACCACTCCCCGGTAAAACAGCACCGGCGGTGGGTCGGGAATCTCGCGCAGTAGCGGCGGGTAATCCGGGTCCGCCGGGGTCCAGAAGGGTGGCCAGATGCACTCGCGTTCCTTGAGCAACTGGTATGGATCGAGTTGCTCCCGTTGCCGGGCAAGCTCGCTCATTTTTGCTCCACTCCAACCTTCAATGGCGGACAGGGCCTCAGCCGAAGCGGACCAGGCAGCCTGCAAGGAGCCGAAGTGCTCGAAGAGTCGCTTGATGACGATATTTCCAATGCCTGATAACTGGTTCCAGGCCACCCAGTGAGCACGCTCGTCGTTCAACCGTTTCCTCCGACAATCACTGCAATAGCATTGCGAACCCGTTTACCCTGGAGCAAGTAGAAGGGTAGTGTTTTAGGCACCGAACGCGCCGGACAGTCTTTGGACGGCCGCGTATCCTCGGCTCCATCGCGCGGTTGCACGCTAAGGAGAACACAAATGGCCGATGACCCATTAGCCACGGCAGGCGTGATTGCACCCCCGCCTCTCATCTTCGCGGGGGGTCTCATCCTGGGGTTGCTGTTGCTGTTTGCCCTGCCACTTGGGCTGGAGGTGCCCCTTGCCGGTCTGGTCTGGTGGGTGTGCGTCGGGGCGGGTGCTGTCCTGGTTGCCCTTAGCTTTCAGGCTATGCAGGCCCGCAAAACCCCGGTCAATCCTCTTCAGCCGACCACCAATCTGGTAGCAGAAGGACCCTATGGTTTCAGCCGTAACCCGATTTACGTAGGCTTCACTCTGATCTACTTTGGGCTTGCGCTACTTGCAAGTAGTCTGTGGCCATTCGTGTTATTGGCCGGAGTTCTGATCATCATGGAGCGCGGTGTTGTCGAGCGCGAAGAAGCATATCTGGAGCGCAAGTTTGGTGAAGAGTACCGCAACTACAAAGCCCGGGTACGACGCTGGGTTTGATTTGCCCGGATGCAGGCAACCGTCATGGCTACGGTTTACCCGGGATCAGCTCTCACAGGGAAAATCGCCTACGAGGAGTGCTCTCCCCGCATGGCAAAAAACAGGGTGGTAAGGAAGAGGGCGATGAACATCGTACTCGTAGCCAGTAAATTCCAATCCATCACCTTGTCCAGGACCGTGGCAAATAGGATACCGCCGCCAAAAAATAAAACAATGAATCCAAGTGCGGACAGCGTATCTTTCGTCATAAGAATCGCCTCCTACTCTATTAATTAGCTCACGATTGTGAAAATCTTGGGAAGATTATTGCTCGCCTTTCTCGATGCTTTGTCTTTCTTTCTGGCAGGTGTCGGGGTTCTTGAGGTTGCTCGGCCCGTCATGTTCTTGTCAAATGATCGAATACTGCCAACCTCACAGGCGAAATTAGGTGCTCCGATGTTCAAAACAAAACGGTTCATGAGTGAACATTTCTGAAACTCTCTCATAGCAAGGGTTTCAAGCTTTACAATGTAACAAAGTGCGCCTGCTTTTTGGCTGAGGTATCGAGAACACCTCTACCCCGGTACCTCGGCATCGTTGACCTCACCACTGACGGCACGAGAGGCGGTTGTGCCCGGCTCGGGAACAATCACTACTAGGTTACCTGGGGCTATCTGCATGTTAGAGAAGATCGGGTTATGGCTGGGCTTATTTC
>JACMIX010000497.1 GCA_014380935.1 Gloeobacterales cyanobacterium ES-bin-141
AAACGCTGACCGTGACCTCGGCCGGTTTGCCCTTGGCCGCCTTGCGCCCGGCCTGGATGGTTCGGATCCCGGTCTCGACGACGCCGCGCACGTCCTCATCGCCCTCGGTAGGCAGGCCGATCATGAAGTAGAGCTTGACCATGTCCCAACCGTGCTCGTGGGCGGTTTTTACTCCCCTCAGCAGATCGGCGTTTGTCAGGCCCTTGTTAACCACATCTCGCAGGCGCTGGGTGCCCGCCTCAGGTGCAAAGGTAAGGCTGGGCTTGCGCGCTCCGCCGATGATCCCGGCCAGCTCGTCGCTGAACCGGTCAACCCGCTGGGAGGGCAGGCTCAAGGAGACCGTGTCCGCGGCCAGGGCGTTGTGAAGCTGAACCCCGACCGCGGGCAGCGACAGATAATCCGAGCAACTCAGCGACAAAAGTGAGAATTCGTTGAAGCCGGTAGCCTGCAGGCCCGTGAGTACTGTCTCGACGACCGCATCGGGATCAACATCGCGGGCCGGACGGGTGAGCATGCCGGGCTGACAAAAGCGGCAACCGCGCGTACAGCCGCGCCGCACCTCCAGGGCAAGTCGGTCGTGAACCGTCTCAATGTAAGGCACCAGGCCGATCGAGTATTCGGGAATGGGTGTTGCGACCCGGCGCAGGACCCGCTCAGGGATGCCCTCGCGGACAGGTTTGAGCAAGATGCCATCACTCTGATAAAAGCGGGGTACATAAACCCCTGGAATCTGCGCAAGGTCGGCGAGCAGAGCTTCACGAGTGAGGTTCTTGCCCTCTTCGAGGACAAGGCCAATCTCAGGCAGCAACTCTTCGCCGTCGCCAAAAGCGAAGAAATCAAAGAATTCTGCAAACGGTTCAGGATTGGAGGTGACTGTCGGTCCCCCGGCAAATACCAGGGGATCATGCTCGCGGCGCTCGGCCCAGGTGAGGGGGATACGGGCGAGATCGAGCATCTCAAGCACATTGGTGACGCCCAGCTCGTAGGCAAGCGAGAAGCCCAGTACGTCGAAATCTGTCAGCGCTCGCCGAGACTCGACGGCAAATAGAGGTGTTGCGGTCTCGCGCAGGCGCTGGGCAAAGTCGGTTCCGGGCAGGTAGGTGCGGTCGCACAGTTGTCTGGGTTGCTGGTTGAGCACGTTGTACAAAATGATGTGACCAAGGTTGGACGCACCCACCTCGTACAGCTCCGGGTAGGAGAGGACCCACCGCACCCGAGCCTCGTCCCAATTCTTGTGGGCCGCTCCCAGTTCGTTGCCCAGATAGCGGGCCGGGGTCTGGATGTCCGCGGTCAAGATTCGCTCAAGTGAGATGGTACCCATACGCCATGCACATCTGAAAAGTCTGGCTCTAGCTTAGAACACCCGCCCCGGCGTCCGTCTGTTGCAGGGACGGTTCGTAAACCTTAATAAGGGATGCTGCAAGTGTTAGGGCGCGTTGTGTGCCAGGAATCTGTCTTGCTGCCGAATTCGCTTTCAGGATCGTGGATGTGTGCTTCCCTGGAGGAGCGGAGGTAGATCGGTTGCTCTAATCAAGTATCTTCACGATGACTCACTACACCACTCCTGTCTGCGAGTTCCATTCAGGCCGTGTCTCCTGTCCTGCCTGCCGTATTGGAAGGCTCTCGACGCTGGCGATGATGGATGCTCTCGCGTGTACCCTGTGCAGCCACATCTACACAGCCGACCCTCTGCGCGGGACACTGACACTCTCAGGTAGCGCCGTTCCGGTCCACTGGCAGTGGGATGGACGTACCTGGCATGCTCCCGGCGGTCAGGGGTTAGGCTGGGCCGACAAACTGGCCGCCGGGGCACTTATCGTGTGTCCCCCGGCGCTGATCGCATTGTGTAGTTGGGCTTTTCCACTCCAGCCCGATAGCTCGTATGCCTGGTTTCCGAGCTTCTGGAGTATGTTGACGTTTCTTTGTCATGCCGGGTGTGTTCTGGCTATTCTGGTCTCGTATTATCAGTTCTCGCTTTCAGCTTGCTTGAGGGCGATCGGGCGTTATGCGCTCAGACGATTGCCCCAGTAGCCCTCGTGCGGCATTTCGACTTGTTCAGTGAGCAAAGAGCATGTGTGGAAGATTCAGCCTGGTAGCAGAGGTAGAGGAACTGGCGGAGGCATTCTCCGTTTCAGAGCAACTGGACGAACCGGAGGCTCGCTTCAACATCGCCCCATCTCAGGCGCTTCTTGCCGTTGTCGCGGGTCCGGAGCGGCGGTTCGTGCGGTTGCGGTGGGGTCTCATCCCGAGCTGGGCAAAGGACCCCTCGATGGGTACGCGGCTGATCAATGCCCGTGCGGAGACGGTCGCCGAGAAGCCGTCTTTTCGCTCGGCATTCAAAGCCCGGCGCTGTTTGATCCCGGCAACCGGCTTTTATGAATGGCAACGCCGCGAGGCAAGTAAAAAACAGCCTTACTACTTGAGGTTACAAGATATGCGGCCCTTCGCCTTTGCCGGGTTGTGGGAGCGGTGGACAGGCCCTGAAGGAGAGGTCATCGACTCGTGCACGATCTTGACTACCTCGGCCAACACGCTGATGAAGCCCATCCACGATCGGATGCCCGTCATTCTTGAGCCCCGAGACTACGAGTTGTGGCTCGACCCCGATACGCGCAGTCCCGACAGGCTGATACCCCTGTTGAAGCCTTATCCGCCCGACCAGATGAGCGCCCATCAAGTGAGTCCCCTGGTAAATAGTCCGGCCAATGATAGCCCTGAGTGCATCAATAGTCTTTGAACCACGGTTGGCAGGGCGACCCTGGGCTATTCAGTATAAAAATTGCGGGCTTAAATGCGCCTTGTGGCGCTGCGGGCCTGTTTCGCACGGTCAATTGTTAAGCAGCGCATTTCGTAACATTGTAAAGCCTGAAACCCTTGCCCTGGGCGGGTTTCAAAATGTTCATATGCTGAACCGTTTTACTGATGCGCGACAGACCCGGTACTCGCCTGCTCAGGGCCGTCGTCTTGCGGACACCCGGCCTACCCCGAGCGCGAGACAGGCAAGCAATGCCGTGATCGGGATCACCCAATCTCCCCACTGCACGTAGGGTGTGCGTGTTTCGAGAGCTTCGATGGGAGCAACAAACTCGGCATACACGTTCCAGCCCGTCAACCGGACTGTTCGTCCACGCGGGTCGATGACACCCGAGGAGCCATTGTTGGAGGCGCGCACCAGCCAGCGCTCATTCTCGACTGCCCGCAGGATCTCAAGGGCATGGTGCTCAGGAGCCATGGCAGGTCCGAACCAGGCATCGTTGGTAATGCTGATGAGCAGGCGTGCTCCCTTGGCTGTCTGGACACGGAAACCT
>JACMIX010000498.1 GCA_014380935.1 Gloeobacterales cyanobacterium ES-bin-141
AGTGGACGGGGTGAGCAACACCCTCGCGGCCGCCCTGTGGGCAACGGACATGATGTTCGAGGCCGCCAACGTCGGGGCGGGCGGAGTCAACATCATCAGCGGCTCGCAACCGAACATGACGCCGATGTACTTTGACGGTCACATCGACTACAAGGGCAAGGCGACTTATACCCCGCAGGTGTACCCGCTCTACTACGGGATGCTGCTGTTTGCCCAGGCGACGGCGAACGGAGCATCCCTGGTACCGGTGACGTCTGAGAAGACCGGCAACATGAAGGTGTGGGCGACCCGGGACAACCAGGGAACGGTGCGAGTAGTAGCGCTCAACAAGGACCAGTCCTTGAGCGGCAACGTACGCATTTACTTGCCTGGGCTGAGCAACAACGGAACGCTTGTCAGGCTCTCTGCCTCGTCGGTCAGTGCGAAGACGGGCCTGACGCTTGCAGGCCAGACGTTCGACGGGACAACTGACGGAAAAGCACTTGGAACCTACACGAGCACGCCTGTAACAGCGAGCGATAGCACGTACGTCTTCTCTTTGCCCGCCGGTAGCGCCGCCATGCTGACGCTCGAACATGTGCCCGGTGACTTCAACACGGACGGCAAACCGGATATCCTCTGGCGTCACCAAACCACCGGCCAGAACACCGTCTGGTTGATGGACGGCACTACCCTCACTTCCAACTCGTCTCTGCCAGTAGTCGGTGATACCAACTGGCAGGTAGCCGGCAGCGAGGACTTCAACATGGACGGCAAACCGGATATTCTCTGGCGTCACCAAACCACCGGCCAGAACACCGTCTGGTTGATGGACGGTACTAGCCTTGCCTCGACCGCCTCCCTACCCACCATCTCAAATCTTCAGTGGCACGTTGGTGCGACCGGCGACTTCAACACGGACGGCAAGCCGGACATCCTCTGGCGCAATCAGACCACCGGCCAGAATACCGTCTGGCTCATGAATGGTACGACCCTCACTACCTCAGTACCCCTCCAGGCCGTTACAGATACCAACTGGCAGGTAACCGGCAGCGGAGACTTCAACAAAGACGGCAAGCCGGACATCCTCTGGCGTCACTTGACCACCGGCCGCAACTCAGCCTGGCTCATGAACGGTACGACCTTCACCGCTTCAGCCAATCTTCCGACGGTCGCCGATCTCAACTGGCAGGTCGGTGGTGTCGCGGACATCAATACCGACGGCAAGCCGGACATCCTCTGGCGCAATCAGACCACCGGCCGCAACTCAGCCTGGCTCATGAACGGTACGGCCCTTGCGACATCCGCGACCCTCAGCGCTGAGGCAGACCTTGCCTGGAAGATGCGCGGACCACGTTGAAGTAAAAGGGTGGCCCGGTACCACCGAGAGATACCGGGCCATTCAATCGGGTCGTAGTGCTTAGACGAACTCCGTGTCCGTATAGTCGCTGGCCGGGGCTGTGTACTGGGGTTGGAAGTGGTAGAGAGAGTACACGACATTACGCCGAATCTCTGTCTGCATGTCCAGGAAGATTGCGTAACCCTCGTTTTTGTACTCGATGAGCGGATCTTTTTGTCCGTAGCCTCGCAGGCCGATAGACTCGCGCAGAGCATCCATCTGCTGAAGGTGCTCGCGCCATAGCGAGTCTATCTGGTTGAGGATAAAGTAGCGCTCGGCCTCAGCCATCAAGCCCGGCTGAACAGCATTGATATATTCCTCACGCGTCTCGTAGGCAAGACGCGCCTGGGCTTTGAGGTCTTCTTCAAGCTCGATTGCCGATAGTTCCGCGAGTTTCTCCGGGCTGAGCTGATTTTCGAGTAGGGGAATCAACTGTTGCATGGCACCCACCAGGTTGCCCAGGTCCCACTCCTCAGGCGGCAATTCCGGGTTGATGTGTGCTTTGACCAGTTCCTTTACCGTCTCGTCGATGTACTCGCGCACTACCGTACTCAGGTCATCGCCCATCAAAACCCGGCGGCGCTCCACGTAGAGCGCCTTGCGCTGGTTGTTCATGACCTCGTCGTACTCAAAGACCTGTTTGCGCTGGTCGTAGTAAAAGGTCTCAACCTTGCGCTGCGCGTTTTCGAGGCTCTTGGTGAGTAGTCCCGACTCGATCGGCATGTCCTCCTCAACCTTGAAAGCCTCCATCAGACCCTTGACCCGCTCGCCACCAAAGATGCGCAGGAGGTTGTCCTCCAGTGACAGGTAAAAGCGTGTCGAACCCGGGTCACCCTGGCGTCCGGAGCGGCCCCGCAACTGGTTATCGACCCGGCGGGACTCGTGACGCTCGGTCCCAATGACGTGCAGTCCTCCAAGTCCGACTACCTCGTCGTGCTCCCGGTCAGTGACCGTCTGGTATTCACGGTAAATAGTCCGATAAACGGCGCGCAGCCGCTCAACTACCGGGTCCTCGGTCGGTGCTTTCTCGCTTGCTACAGCAATCAGATCCTCAACCTCGAGGGCCGATTGGGAGTTTGCCCCGAGTTCGGCCATGGCGAAACTAACCGCGTCTTTCAGTGCTTTTTGGGCCTCAGCGGACAACTCACAGGGGTAAAGGCTCGTAGCAACCAGCCTCTTGACGCCGACACTGGCACCAACAGCCCCGCCGTTGCGTTGCATTTCGTCCAGGTCTTCCTCGGGCATCATCAAAGAGGGCATGAGCAGTTCTTTGATTTTGAGGCGGGCCATGTAATCGGGGTTGCCTCCAAGCAAGATATCGGTACCCCGGCCGGCCATGTTGGTGGCGATGGTTACCCCTTTTTTGCGGCCCGCCTGCGCGACAATCTCCGACTCGCGCTCGACATTTTCAGGCTTGGCGTTGAGAAGGTTGTGCGGAATGTCGCGCTGTTTGAGAATGGCGGAGAGCACCTCGGATTTTTCAACCGAGGTCGTGCCGACCAGGACGGGACGACCCGCCTCGTGCATCTGCTGAATTTCGGCGGCAACTGCCCCCCACTTGCCCGGTTCGTTCTTGTAAACCTGGTCTGGCATGTCACCGCGGACGACCTTGCGGTTGGTCGGGACTACCGAAACTTCGAGACTGTAAATCTTGCCAAACTCGGCCTCCTCGGTCACAGCTGTACCGGTCATACCGGCAAGCTTGGGATAGAGCAAGAAAAAGTTTTGGTAGGTGATCGAGGCAAGCGTCTGGGTCTCGTTCTGGATCGAGGCTCCCTCCTTGGCTTCAATAGCCTGATGCAGGCCCTCGGACCAGCGTCTTCCCGGCATGACCCGACCGGTAAACTCATCCACAATCACCACTTCGTCGTTGCGCACGATGTACTGAACATCCTTGATGAACAGTTCCTTGGCCTTGACCGAGTTAAAGATGTAGTGCGCCCAGGGGTCCTTCGGGTTGAACAGGTCATCCGTGTTGAGAAGTTGCTCGGCCGCCATGAATCCCTCGTCGGTCAGGGTGACGTTGCGTTGCTTTTCGTCCACCTCGTAGTGCTTCTCACGCTCAAGACGCATGGCCACCTCGTTGGCGGTCAGGTATTTCTCGGCAGGCTTGGAGACCATGCCCGAGATAATGAGCGGCGTACGGGCCTCATCGACCAGGATCGAGTCCACTTCGTCGATGATGCAGTAGTTGAAGGGGCGCTGTACGACCTCGGGAGCAGTGCTCGCCATGTTGTCGCGCAGGTAGTCAAAGCCGAGTTCGGAGTTGGTGGCGTAGGTGATGTCGGCCTGATAATTGCGTGCCCGCTCGAATGGGGACATGCCCTGCTGGATCAACCCGACACTCAAACCCAGAAAGCGGTGAATCTGACCCATCCATTCCGAGTCGCGCCGGGCCAGGTAGTCGTTGACTGTGACGATATGTACGCCCCGGCCGCTCAAGGCATTCAGGTAAGCCGGCAGTGTTGCGACCAGCGTCTTGCCCTCACCAGTTTTCATCTCGGCAATCTGTCCCTCGTGCAGAACGATGCCTCCGACCAGTTGCACATCATAGTGGCGCAGCCCGAGTACCCGCTTGCCGGCCTCGCGCACGACAGCAAAAGCTTCGTTGAGCACATCGGCGAGGGCAGCGTCGCTCGTCGCCCGCTGTTGCTTGATGTCGAGGCTATCAAGGCGGACGTCCTTGAGCTTGTTGGCGATTCTTTGCTTGAAGTCGGCGGTCTTTGAACGCAATTGCTCGTCTGTTAGGGCTGCCAACTCATCCTCAAGCGAGTTGATGAGCACTACGTTCGGCTGATACTTCTTGACTTTACGTTCTTGAGGATCGCCAAAAAGTTTCTTGAAAAACTGCATGGGACTTTACCGGCAAGTAGATAACCCTGATCTTACCGCCTCTAAAAACCCAGGTGCAAAATCGTTTGCGGGCGTGAAATTTGCTTTGTATTCAGACACGAGATTAACCCCGGTTGGTCAATTCCGGATCGACGTGCACCTGCACGCCCAGTTGACGCAGCAGGGCAAGGCTCTCCTCCGGACCATCGATGCGGTGCACTTCATCAATCCAGAAGGTGTGAATGTCAAGGTTTTGCAAGAAGGTGACATACTCTCCGTAGGGTGGGCGCTCGAAGACAGCCGCGCGCATCACCGGGTAACCCTCTTCGCGCCAGCTGGCCAGGGAAAAGTGCTCGTAGTAGAGCAGTTGGCCAATCGTTTCCTGGATTGCCTCGGCCACATCCTGCTGACCGAGGATTTTGATCTCGGCGAGCAGTACCAGACGCTCATCCACGGCCAGGAAGTCGAAAGTGTCAGCATCCTCGCGCACCTCTTTACCAGCCAGTCGGAACCAACGCCTGAAATGCGTCAGTACCTCATCGTGCTGGGGAGTGCGCTCAAGTTGGCGGCGACGACGGCGCTCGGCAAGCAACGGGTCGCGGGCGAGCCCACCGGGCGGTCGGCTGTGTTGATAGCGCGGTTTTTCGTCGGGGTCGAGCACAAGCCGACCGCCCAATGGCCGGCCCCGTTCACTGCGCTCGGGCAGGATCGGTAGCACAAAGTGGGTTGAGAGCGGTTCGTCGCGCAGGGGATCGTCAACATGGGCGAGCAGGATGCGGTTGAGCGGGTGCTCCGGGTCCAGATCAAACAGGGCACTGAAGATCGTTTCGGAAAACTTGAAGTCGAGGCAAAACTGTGACGCAGAGATGCCACGACCTGCACGGCCCAATTCGGGGGAGCCGAAATACAGAGCCGCCATGACCGGATAGACAGGCAAACGCTGGCCGACCGGCACAAGAGCCTGCCACATCGGCACCGTCCAGTCAATACGGCTGAGACGGGCCTCATCTCCCCGGCCCAGGACCTGCAAGAACTTCGGCATACCCGGTTGCCATCCGCAGGGATTGCCGTCAAAACCGCAGTGCTGCCGACCCTGGTCAATCATCAAAGGAACAGAGCCGTCGTAGACCCGAAACGGACACAGATCTCGGTCGCTTTCCAGAAAATCCGGGTCGTTCCAGAAGTGCAGGGCCGAGGCATGACAACCGATACCGTACTGACCGTTGCTCAATTTGTGCCACCGCCGCTCGGCTACGGCAAGGTGCTGTGGGAGCAGTGGCCTGGGCAGGCCGTCGCTGCCGTGGTTGAGCAATGGCCAGATTAGATCTTCTCCCTCGGGTCCCCTGGGTAAGCGAGATTCGACCTTGCGGTAGAGCCCATCACAGATGCGGCCGGCCAGTTCATTGAGGCTAATACCCGCACCCGCACCGACAAGCGGGATCAGGTGCTGGAACCGCTGGGTAGCGAGGGCCACCTCCAGAGCACGTGCCCTGATGCCTGGAGCGCGCACTAAGTGCCTGGCCAGGAGGCGGCTACCCAGGAGGTAGAGGTCATAACGATCGATCGGCAAGCTACTCTGCACATTCATATCAAGACCTCATCTTCCGTCTTCGCCACACAACAACCAATCCACGGAAACACCGAGCGCCCGAGCAAAACCGACCAGTTCCCAATCAACAACCCGGCGTTTGCCGTTCTCGATCTGCCCGATCTTGACGTAATCGAGATCGAGCCCATACCGGGACAACCTCCCCGACAGCTCGTCCTGGGTGATACCCATGCGCTCACGCATCCAGCGCACCCGCGGTCCAATCAAATTGACCGGTTGTGGGATGGGAGCGACCTTTTTTCTAAAACGATCTAAAACAGACATGATCGAAAAATCGAGGTGGGTCTTGCTAGCTCAGTGAGGCATTCAAGAACAGGATATCGTAGAAGCTGCATTCGTATTTCTGAATAAATTTTATAGGATGATCGATTTTCATTTACAGTAATTCGTAAGTCTTTTTTAGGCTTAACACAGTGGCGCGAGAGGACGGTAGGAATGACGAGGACTCCGGGAGAAGAAGCGGGTGGGCGCTTGGATTCGTCCAACTACTTCAGCAGTGACCTGATCGACGTATACCTCAATGAGATCGGGCGTATCCCACGGGTGACCCCGGATGAGGAAATCCGTCTCGCGCGGCTCATTCAAGCAAAGTTATCGGTTGATGCGGCGCGTGTCGTGCTTACCGACTTGGGACGCCCCCCGGCCGAGGAGGAGGTGGCACAGTCTATGGGTGTGAGTCCCCGTCAGGTTATTGAGGCAACCCGTCAGGGTCTTTGGGCTCAGCGAAAGCTCGTCAACGCCAACCTGCGTCTGGTCGTCTCGGTGGCCAAAAAGTACACCAGTTGCAATCTACCGTTCCTCGATCTCATTCAAGAGGGCAACATCGGCTTGATGAGGGCGACCGAAAAATTCAACCCGGAAAAAGGTTACCGGTTTTCGACCTATGCTACCTGGTGGATACGGCAGGGTATTACGCGCGCCATTGCCAATCAGGCCCGCACTATCCGCCTACCCATTCACATGCTCGAGAAGATGCGTCGTATGCGCCGGACGACCCGTCAGGCTATTCAACAAACCGGACGCCGACCGAGTGATGAGGAATTGGCCGCTCTACTTGAGGTAAAAGTACAAAAACTACGGTTGATTCAGCAATCCTCACGTCATCCCGTATCCCTCGACCTACCGGTGGGAAACGAAGGCGACACCTGCCTGGGAGACCTGATCGAAGACGCTGTAACGGAGCACCCCTTTAGTCACATCGTCCAGACTGCTTTGCGTGGCGAATTAACTGCTGCCCTCGGTGTGCTCAAACCGGTGGAGCGCCAGGTGCTTGCCTTACGCTTCGGGCTCGATGGTCAGACCGGTCACACCCTGCGCGAGGTAGGGGAGATGTTTGATCTGACTCGTGAACGTATTCGGCAGATCGAATCGGAAGCCCTTAAGAAACTACGGCGCTGTAAGCAAAAGCAGGCCCTTGAGCAATACATCAATCCGTAAACCCACGGAGAGAAACTTCACGTTTGCGTGAATTAGTTTGTTACAAACAAAGTTTGTTTTGTAACAGCGGCTTGGTATACTTGTTTGCAGTCAATCAACATTATCCTCATGACTTGGGAGGGGTGGACACCTATATGCTAAGAAAAGCATTAACCTTTGGAATTGGTGCAGCAGTGATGGCTCTGTCAATGCATGCGTCACCTGCAAGTGCCTTAGAAATTTCTGAGATTTTGTTTTCAGCTCCCGATAACACGGGCACTGTCATCAACAGCTACGTTTCGATTACCACCAGTGGTACAACGGCTGAGAGTCTGGCCGGTGTGGCCTTCCTCGGCATCAGCGGTGGCGGTAATGGACCTCTGATCGCAACTTCTGGTTCCGTAACCAGCTCCGTAGACCTGGGAACGTCCAACATCACAACCGATACTCTCGCACCGGGACAGGAGCTAATCATCGCCCTCTCGGGTA
>JACMIX010000008.1 GCA_014380935.1 Gloeobacterales cyanobacterium ES-bin-141
CATTGGGGACTGGACTGCCCGAGAGGTAGCCGAGCTTGCCCGCCGTCTCGAAGATGACGATTACGAGTTCGCCTTTGACGCCCTCGCGGATTGGCAGGTTCTCAAAGCACTGCAGTATCGTCGCCCGGAGCTCGTAGATGCCTACGTTCACCTGCTCGAGCTAGAAGCCGACAAGCCCTAGGCGTATACTCTGCGCGTACCGCTGCCTCAGCCAATTCCCGGAGATTTCCATGGCGAATCAGAACCGTTTTTTAAGGGGTCGGAAGATTGACCCGCGCCCGATTACCCCGGGCATGTCGCTTGTGGATCTTATTGAGGGTACATTCCTCGCCTACAACTCGGCCCGCCTGCGCGAAGCCTGCCAGCTGCTTGTCCAGAAGATTCTTCAGCCCGGTGTCACCGTGGGCTTGACCCTGACCGGCGCCCTGACTCCGGCGGGATTGGGCATTGCTGCCCTCATTCCGCTGATGGAAGCGGGTTTCGTCGATTGGATCATCTCGACCGGCGCAAACCTCTACCACGACACCCACTACGGCATTGGCCTCGAACTGCATCAGGGCCGCCCAGATATTTCGGACGTACTCCTGCACGAGGAGGGAGTAGTCCGTATCTACGACATCTTCTTCGACTACGACGTATTGCTCTCGACGGACCAGTTCTTCCGGCAGATCCTCAAGTCGCCCGAGTTTCAGGCTGCGATGGGGACGGCTGAATTTCACTATCTGTGCGGCAAATATATTGCCGAGCGTGAGCGGGTTCTGGGCCTCGAAAACAAGTCTTTGCTGGCCGCGGCCTATCGTCTGGGTGTACCGATCTACACCTCGAGCCCCGGTGACTCCTCAATTGGCATGAACGTGGCGGCGCTCGCCCTCGACGGGCAGGGTCCCCGGCTCGATGTCTCCCTCGATGTCAACGAAACGGCTGCTATCGTCCTCGACGCCAAGCGCTCAGGCGGTAATAGCGCCGTGTGGATCCTGGGCGGCGGCTCGCCCAAAAACTTCATGCTTCAGACCGAGCCTCAGATCCAGGAGGTTCTCGGCATCGAGGAGAAAGGCCACGACTACTTTTTGCAGATCACCGATGCCCGGCCCGACACGGGTGGTCTCTCAGGAGCCACACCCGCGGAAGCGGTCTCCTGGGGCAAGGTGGACCCCGAGCGGCTCCCCGATACGGTCGTCTGCTACGTCGATTCGACCATTGCCCTGCCTTTGTTGACTGCCTATACCCTTGAGCTTGCTCCCAAACGCCCGCTCAAACGTCTCTACGACCGCCGCCCCGAGTTGCTGGGCCGCCTGAAATCCGAGTACGAGGCGGCCCGTTCGGTCGTCGTGGGCCAAAGCTGAGCAACCGGAGCTTTGCGTGGGCGTACAATCGTCTCACATTAAGCGCAAGGAGACTTCATGCCGTTGCTCCCACGTATGCTGCTGGCGTTCACCGCATCCGTACTCGCTGCCGGACCTCTACTTGCTCAGCAGCCGAAGCCCCCGTTGACGGCCCTCAAAGCAGCACGTCTATTCGACGGCAAGTCCGAGGCGTTGGTGCAGAATGCCGTCGTGCTGGTTGAAGGGCAGAAGATCACGGCTGTCGGCAGCAATCTGGCTATTCCGAGTGGTGCCACGGTCATCGACCTGGGTGACGCGACCCTCGCCCCCGGTTTCATCGATGCGCACACGCACCTGACCGGTGAGATCTCCGATGATGTCAAGCAGGACTTTATCGACCGCTTTCGCCGTCAGATTCCCGAGCAGGCTCTATTTGCTGCCTCTTACGCGAAGAAAGTGCTCGAGGCCGGTTTCACGACCGTGCGCGATGTGGGCAGTAGCGATTTCGTCGATGTGAGCCTGCGCAATGCCATTGCCCGCGGCCTGGTTCCCGGTCCGCGCATGCAGGTCTCAGTGCATAGCATCGGGGCAACCGGGGGCCACTGTGACGAGACGGGCTTGCGCTACAACGCCACCGGCCGCGAGACCGATTACACCGACGGAGTTGCAAACGGTCCGGACGGGCTCCGCGAAGCGGTTCGCTTCCAGGTCAAGTATGGTGCGGATGTGATCAAGACCTGTGCTTCGGGTGGCGTGCTCTCCCTGTCGGATGAAGTCGATACTCCGCAATTGACGCTTGACGAGATGACGGCTCTAGTAGATGAGGCCCACCGTCTGCGCAAGAAAGTCTCAGCCCACGCCCACGGCGACCGGGCCGCGCGCGAAGCGGTCCAGGCGGGTGTGGACTCAATCGAGCACGGTTCTTTTCTCACCGACGAGACGCTGGCGCTGATGAAATCAAAAGGCACTTACCTGGTCGCGACCCTGCTTGCCGGAGAGTACACCGGCGGTAAAGCAGATAAGTTTCCACCCGAGATCGCCGCCAAGGCAAGAGCTGCCCTCGCGGCCCGCTCCGATATGTTCCGCCGTGCCCTCAAAATGGGGGTCAAGATTGGTTTTGGTACCGACTCGGCTGTCTCGCCACATGGGATCAACGGTCAGGAATTTGCCCTGATGACGGGTCTTGGCATGAGCCCGATTGCCGCCCTCAGGGCGGCTACTTCCGGCGACGCGGAATTGCTCGGCATCGCCGGGCAGGTAGGAACCCTGGAGGTGGGCAAAATTGCCGATGTCATCGCGATGCCCGGTAACCCCATGGCCGATATCAAAGTCACCGAGAAAGTATTCTTTGTGATGAAAGAAGGCAAGGTTTTCAAGCAATTGCCCCAGGGCAAGTCTTGAGCAAGATGATTGCTGATATCGGGCCAGAGCCAGAGGTCAATCCCGAAAAAATAAGGGGGGGCCACTGGCCCCCCCTTATAAGACGTATCGCGCAACCTTAAGGCAGACCCAGAATGCCCAGGAACAAGGGGGATATCTGGAGCAGGCCGAAAGCAAAGATTGCTCCACCCACACCACCAATCAAAAATCCACCTGCAACGCGGCTCCACCCTTCACGGCCAAATTCCGGCACGTCATCGGCGAGCGAAGCGTACAGGGAGAGACCGATAGTCAGGATGAGTATCAGACCGAGCGTGGAGACCAGACCGACCAGAGTTGCTACGAGAGGACCTGCGTTGCGCAGGGGACCAAGCAGCGTGAACGGTCCGTAGAGCCAGTAGCCGTGGGCCATACCGATTTCAAGACCGCGCATGAGCGGATCGACCCCCTGCCGGTTGATTGGCAGGTTGTCGATGAAAAAGCGTATGGGTGCCGAATTGTTGATGGGAGTCAGCAGCGTCCCTTCCTGGGGATCAGGCGTGTAAATATAGCGTGCTAGGGTCATGGCAAAGTCCCAAAGGTCGAACTGATCCTACGTCGAGTGTTGCGGGCGAACCCAACAACGTAAAACTCCTTAACATTTCAGTACATCGAGGGCAGAGCCCTGTCGGCTATTGCGTCTACGCATTTCCTGCTGGATGGCGTTGAGCACCTGGAGTTTGTGGCGCGACCACTCGGGGGCAATCAGCAGGTGCGGTAGGGCATCACCGGTCAGACGATGAATTTTAATTTCCCAGGGCAGTCGCTCCAGGGAATCCGCGACCCAGCCAACGTACTCTTCCTGGCTCATCATGGGAATTTCACCTCGTAGATACTGCCCCGCCATGACCGAGCCTTTGACGATGTGTAACGAGTGAATTTTTATACCCTCGACACCGAGACGGGCGAGCAGGTCAACCGAGGCAAGCATCATCCGCGGGGTGTCACCGGGTAAACCATGAATGAGATGGGCGCAAACTTCGATACCGCGCCGCTGTGTCCGCCGGACCGCATCGATGAATTCTTCGACCGTGTGGGCACGATTGATCCTCAGCAGCGTGGCATCGTGGGCGCTCTGAAGGCCGTACTCGACCCAGAGATATTTTTGAGCTGACATCTCGGCTAAGAGATCGAGCACCGGTTCGCCCACACAATCCGGCCGGGTACCAACTGCGATCCCGACCACGTCCGGGTGTTCGAGTCCGACTCGGTAGACTTCGCGTAGTCGGTCGAGGGGAGCGTGGGTATTGGTAAATGCCTGGTAGTAGGCGATGAATTTGCGGGCTTTGTCCCCGAATCGCCTTCTCCATCCGGCCATTCCCACTTCAAGTTGCTCGCTTAGAGAAGTGCTCGGTGGGCTGACCTGGGCTGAGGAGCCCGAGGCATCGCAGAAAGTGCAGCCCCCCCACGTCCTGGTACCGTCACGATTAGGGCAGTCAAAGCCCGCGTCGAGGGTAACCTTGAAGACTTTCTCGCCGAACTTCTCGCGCAGGTGTTGGCTGAAAAGGTTGTAGGGTAATTCGGCAGACATCGAATCACTGGGTTGCTGCTCTTCTATCTAAACACCCTACAGGGGCGGCATTCCGGTGCCCGTGCTATTATCGAAAAGCCTGGACCCGTGCGACTTAGACGCCTGAACCGTGTCAGGATCGGAAGGTAGCAGCACTAAGGGATGCTCGAAGTAGGCGCGGCTGTCCGGGTTTTTTCATGCTTATTTTTAAGATGGGATTGACACACAACTTGTATTCAACTACCTTGATTATCTCGTGGCGTATGGGTTTGCAGTCGTTTGGCTAACGTAATAGTCGTCGGTGCTCAGTGGGGTGACGAGGGCAAAGGCAAGATCACTGACTTGCTCAGTCGCTCAGCCGATGTAGTAGTCCGCTACCAGGGCGGTATCAACGCCGGACACACCATCTGTGTCAAGGATCAGATCTTAAAGCTTCACCTCATTCCCTCGGGCATTCTTTACCCCGATACCCGTTGTGTCATCGCATCCGGGACGGTCGTGGACCCCAAGGTGCTTTTAGAAGAGCTTGTCTGTCTCGAAGGTCTCGGTATCTCAACCAAGAACCTGTTCATCTCCGAGACAGCCCACGTGACCATGCCCTACCACCGTCTTATCGACATCGCCGAGGAAGAGCGTCGGGGCAAAAATAAGCTCGGCACAACCGGTCGGGGAATCGGACCAACTTACGCCGACAAGGCCGATCGCACCGGCATCCGCATGCTCGACTTGATGGATGCCCAGGGGCTACGCGATAAGCTCGAGTGGCTGATTCCGCTAAAAAACGTCCTGCTTGAAAGGCTCTACGACCTGACTGCTCTGTCAGTTGAGCGGGTTGTCGAGCAATACCTGTCCTACGCCGATAAGCTGCGTCCTCATGTAATCGATACTTCTTTGCTGATTGATCAGGCCGTGCGGACTCGCCAGAACTTGCTCTTCGAGGGAGCACAGGGAACCCTGCTCGACCTTGACCACGGTACCTATCCATATGTGACAAGCTCCAACCCGGTTGCGGGTGGTGCCTGCGTCGGCGCGGGGGTTGGTCCGACCATTATTGACCGGGTCATCGGGGTGGCCAAGGCCTATACTACCAGGGTCGGGGAAGGACCCTTCCCGACCGAGTTGCGCGATGAGACGGGTCGGTACTTGGGCTCGCGGGGAGCGGAGTTTGGCACCACCACGGGCAGACCTCGGCGTTGCGGGTGGTTCGATGCAGTCATCGGCCGTTACGCTGTCCGCATTAATGGTCTTGATTGCCTCGCCATCACCAAGCTCGACGTCCTCGACGAGCTCGAAAAAATTCGCGTCTGTGTCGCCTACGAGGTCAAGGGCAGACTCATCGATCAGTTTCCCAGCAACGCGAACCTGTTTGCCCAATGCGAGCCTATCTGGGAAGAACTGCCCGGTTGGAAACAGCC
>JACMIX010000499.1 GCA_014380935.1 Gloeobacterales cyanobacterium ES-bin-141
AACAGCTATAACAAGTTGCAGATGCCTCGATATTCACAGTTGACGATTACTATGAGTCAAGCCAACGCGGCTTTTCAGTCTGCTGTACAGACTCTATGAATGGCATGTTCCGCATTCTTCTGCTTGCTGCTTTAATTCTAGCCCTACCGATGAACACTTTTGCTCAGCCAGGCGGGGGGGACCGGATCACAGGCCAACCCTTCGCCACCCGCAGTCCTGTCCTCGCCCGATACGGTATTGCAGCCACTTCTCACCCACTGGCAACCCAGGTGGCCCTCGACACGCTCAAGCGGGGCGGAACGGCGGTGGATGCGGCGATTGCTGCGAATGCTGCTCTCGGGTTGATGGAGCCGGTCGGTAACGGTATCGGCGGCGATCTGTTTGCGATTATCTGGGATGCAAAGAGCCGCAAACTCTACGGGCTCAATGCGAGCGGACGTTCTCCGCTTGGCCTGAGTTACGCGCAGATGCAGGCCGAACTGGGTAACAAGAAGCAGATTCCCGAGTTTGGTCCCCTGAGCGTATCGATACCCGGTGCGGTGGATGGCTGGTTCTCGATGCACGAGCGTTTCGGCAAGCTGCCTATGGCCGAGGTCCTGGCACCGACAATCCGCTACGCCCGCGAAGGCTTCCCGCTCACGCAGGTCATCGGTTACTACTGGGAGCGCAACGCGAGCCGCCTCGAACGCGAGAAAGACCAGATTACCGAGCTCGACAATTTTCGTAAGACTTATCTCCCAGAGGGCAAAGCTCCCCGCGAGGGTGAGGTCTTTCAGAACCCGGATCTTGCCCGTACGCTCGAAAAGATAGCCGTGGGCGGACGGGACGCTTTCTATAGGGGTGAACTAACCGACGTCATGGACGCCTACGCGCGTCGGGTGGGCATGCATCTACGCCGGGTGGACTTCGAGCGGCACAGGAGTACCTGGGTAGAACCCGTCTCGGTCAGCTACCGGGGCTACGATGTCTACGAACTGCCTCCCAACGGTCAGGGCATCACTGCACTTCAGATGCTCAATATTCTCGAAGGCTTTGACCTGCGCAGTCTGGGCCACAACAGCGCCGAGTATCTGCACCTGCAACTAGAAGCCAAGAAACTCGCGTTTGCCGACCGGGCCAGGTTCTTCGCCGATCCCGATTTTGCCGAGTTGCCAGTTAAGGGATTGCTCTCCAAGAAATACGCTACCGAGCGCCGCAAGCTGATCGACCCGACGCGGGCGCAAGCGCGGCTTGAGGTGGGCAATCCCAGGCTTTATGAGGGGGACACCATTTATATGACCGTGGCCGATGGGGACGGCTCGATGGTCTCTCTCATCCAAAGCAACTACATCGGTATGGGTAGCGGCCTGGTCCCGGATGGACTGGGGTTCATGTTTCAGGACCGGGGGGCACTCTTCACGATGGAACCTGGCCACCCGAACGTCTACGCACCTGGCAAGCGGCCCTTTCACACGATCATCCCGGCTTTTGTGATGAAGGACGGCGAGCCGTTCTTGAGTTTTGGCTTGATGGGTGGATCGATGCAGCCCCAGGGACATGTGCAGATCCTCTGCAACCTGATCGATTTCGGCATGAATGTGCAGGAAGCGGGAGATGCGGCCCGCTACTTCCACTCTGGGGATGACGAACCGACAGGCGAACCTGGCGTCGAGTATGGTTCTGTCGCCCTCGAGGGCGGCGTGTCAGCCAAAGCGCGGACCGAGCTCACCCAACGCGGCCACCGGCTCAAGGATTCTCCCGGTGCTTTCGGCGGTTATCAGGCTATCCTCTGGGACCCTGTGAACCGGGTCTATCACGGTGCTTCCGAGATGCGCAAGGACGGGCAGGTGGCCGGGTACTGATAATTTTTCTACTGTCTAACCGGTCTGCAACAATGCATCGATGCATTCTCTGGCGTACACATGGGCTTCCCAGAAGGTCTCAAAGCAAAATAAACGCTCCCCGACCGCTTCTCCATCTGCATTATACAAATCCGCCACGTAGCTGCGTTTTACGAAGCAAATCGAGATAGTCCATCTCTTATATGTCCTGCAGTTCCTCGGTTGAGGGACCACCTCATTAGGCTTGACCCGGACCCGATGCCTCAACTGTGAAGTCTGCACTGCCACGGATCGTTTCTGAAGCCAGCATCGCTCAAGCTGCTCCCGGCACCGTCGGCGTACGGCCTGGCAGTGCCGATTGATCTGTCTTAGAAAGACTACACGCGTGAATACGGGTTTTGAGACGAGCATCGAACTAATAGCGTTGAGTAAGTGCAAGAAAGGCAAAAGTTAGCTCAAGTACACTAGAATATACTCACTTTTCGTGCGAACTTCTACATACTGTTTGTTTTTCTTAAACGATTTTAAGTTTAAAGCTGTTCTGTGAGCAATTTTCAAGTTGAATGCTCATTTACTAGCCATACTTCTTCTGGTGCTCACGTTTCATGAGCAAGTATTCAGGATCTTCTTTCGCTTGCTGATATTTCTGGTAGAAAATGGCTGCCGATTCTGCCTTGACGGGGTCGGGCTCCTGGGGTAGGACTTCTGTACCCTCGCTATTCCACTTGCGACCGCTACGGTGGTTTGCATAGCGCCGGGACCGCGTGAACCCCATTTGCAAGAACTTGCGCGCCATGTCCATACCCACAAAATCATCTGTGGCCTTGTAGGCAAGAAATAGCTCGTAAAGTTTCTCGGAAGACACCCGCGCTACATCCGGCGTCCGAAAACGCCAGTGGGGTAACAGTTCACTCTTATAGGGCTCGACCAGCAAGACCCCCTGCTCACCTACCCCCACGCGGTACAACTCCGGTTGAGCGCGCAGATCTAGATGCGCGTAGTCGAGGTTGTAATCGAAGGCCAAAAGCGTCCTACCTGGTTCTACGCTTTGACTCTGGCATGGCTGGCATGGGCTGTGCCTCAGTCCTCAGGATAATAGGCAGGCATCTCAGGTGCGAGCATTCTGTGCTCCCGCAACAGCTTCGAGGGCTACGAGCAACTTGGGGAGGAAATCTTCTTCGGGCTTGAGCTGCGTAAAATCTTTCCCTGATTGCAGAGGGTTGTGGGAGGTGAGGAGCAGATGGGTGCAACTGTGCGTAAGCATCAGGTTGACGCCCATGTGCTCGCCGCTGCCCCGAAAATCGGTGCGCAACCCCACGACCGGGATGCCTCGGGCATAGGCGTATCCCACTTCAAAACAACTGCCAGAGTCGGCGTCCGCACCGTCGAGGATGACGAGTACGACACTGGCTTCCTCAAGACCGAGGATGCATATTTCATAGAGCCGGTTCGCCTCGGTGACGCCGCTGCATTCTTGCTGTGGCAAATACACTCGATAGCCTTCCGCGCGTAGACCATCGGTAAGTTGCTGGTTGAAGGCGATTTCGCCCCGCGTAAAGAGGGGACCTGCCAGATAAATCCAGGGTTTTTTCATCTATTTTTCAGGCACCAGTGTGAGACGGCAACTCTAGTTTTTTATACGGGTTGGATCGCAATTCCGGCAAGCGTTTCCAGCACACAGTCCGCCTCTGCGAGCGCCTCTACAGGGCTCGCTCCCCGCGCTACCGCGATTGCCCCTGCGGCTGCGCCGCGCCGGGCGAGGGCAATGTCCACTGGTGAGTCTCCGACGATCAGGGTTGCTTGGGGGCTCACCCCGAGGCGTTTGCACAATTGCCAGAAAACAGTCGGGTCCGGTTTAACTTGAGCAAGCCCATCCGCCCCCTGGGTAACCTGGACCCACTCACCCAACCGGTAATGGGCACTGAATTGCTCGACATTATTAGTCGTATCGGATGAAAGAATCGCCAGCTTCAGTCCGGCCCTATGAAGCTTTTCCAGGGTCGGAATGGTATCAGAGAAGATCGGTGCGTACTGAAGGCGGGAGAACTGTTCCTCAGCCTCTTTGAATCCCTCGACTGCGAGACGCACGGCTTCAAGCCACCCTAGGCCTGTCTCCGCCAGATAAGCTGCCGCGGCAATTTCATTTTCCTGACGGGTTCCCACGTTCAACAGCCCATCAGGGTTCAGCACGTTCCGTTCCACTCCAAAAGCCAGCAGCAACGGGTCGCCCACCCCCGGTACCCTGGCATCGAGACGCCGTGCCCGACGTTGGGCAAGGTTGCGCAGGTACTCGGCGCAGTCGCAGAGCGTGCCGTCCTTGTCAAAGATGATGGCCTCGATAGCCTCGAACTGTCTGGTCCCGCACTCGATGACTGGCATGGCATCATACAAAAAGGTTTACTTGACACGTTACTGAGCCAGGGCTTGCTTGAGCATGGTGGACAGGAGGCGAGTGAGTTCGTCGTATTGGGGTGTCTCTGCCGCGGACTCAACGGCGTACTGCCGGTCGTCGAGGGTCAGATCGAGCGTCGATTGGAAGCAGTCGGCGCACTGACCTGTTCCTCCAGCCCCGCTTCGTGGTGGCTCCGAAAGATCTAAACGCCTCAGAATATCGCTTACCCGGCTTAGTTGCTCGGGTGGAATCTGCTGCTCAACACGCTTGTTTGTTCGGCGGTCCGTTGCAACCATTGAACCGGCGCTGCTCAACGTGATCTGCCTGTTGATCCCGGCTATGCCACCAGAAATTCCGTATTCAATCTTCCACGTTGCAAAAGTAGTCCCGGCCTGACATTCTGTGGGCGTTCCTGCCAGGGCGCTACCAGGGATGACGAATGCCGATCCCAGAACGAGCAAAAGTACAAACAACCAAGACTGGTGCCGTGCGCTCCTCGCCTTGCGATTCAGTTTCATCTTTGTCACCACATGCCCAGATTTCTACCATGGTGTTCCACATAGACATCAATTGCTTGACTGGAGTTCGCTATGCTGGTCTGGTTGCAAATAAATCTTTACACCATGACTGGACAACGTGCCCTGACTCCCAATCCCAGTTTCAGCTTGACTGTACGCCTGGTGATTCCCAATCTGCCAGGCATGCTCGCCAAGGCCACAGTTGCCATTGGTGAGGCGGGCGGTATTCTGGGCGCGATTGACCTCATCGAGCAGACCCGCAACCAGGTGATTCGGGATCTGACGGTCGATGCCGCGAGCGAGGAGCACGCCGAGTGCATCACCGAACAACTCCGGCTTATCCCCGAACTCAAAGTCCTCCAGGTTTACGACCGGACTTTCAACCTCCACCGGGGCGGCAAAATCGAAATCGTGAGCAAACTGCCGCTCAAGAGCCGGGCAGACCTCTCCATGGCCTATACGCCCGGGGTTGGGCGTGTGTGTATGGCGATTGCTCAGCAACCGGAAAAAGTTTACGAGCTGACTATCAAGCGCAACACCGTGGCAGTCGTCACGGACGGCTCGGCGGTCCTGGGTCTGGGAAATATCGGCCCCGCCGCCGCTCTACCGGTCATGGAAGGTAAGGCCATGCTCTTCAAGGAGTTTGCCGGCATTGATGCTTTCCCAATCTGTCTTGATACCCAGGATGTCGATGCCATCGTCGAGACAGTCGAGCGGATCTGCCCCGTTTTTGGAGGCGTAAACCTGGAGGACATCAGCGCGCCGCGCTGTTTCGAGGTCGAACGCCGGTTGCAAGAGCGCCTCGACATCCCAGTGTTCCACGACGACCAGCACGGCACGGCTGTCGTCGTCCTCGCTGCCCTGATGAACTCGCTCGGGCTGGTGGGCAAGTCGCTTGAGCAGGCGCGTATCGTCATCAATGGGGCCGGGGCGGCGGGACTCGCCATTCATCACCTGCTCTGGGCTGCCGGAGCCCGTGAACTCGTCGTCTGCGACAGCCAGGGCATCGTCAGCCTTAACCGCTCCGATCTCAACCAGGAAAAGCTGACAGTCGCCGTCGCGGAGCAAGGCGATCTGAGCGGGGCCATGCGTGGGGCGGACATTTTTCTCGGGGTTAGTAAAGGCAATGTGGTCAGCCGCGCCATGGTTGCCGGCATGGCCCCTAAACCAATTGTTTTTGCCATGGCCAATCCCATTCCCGAAATCAGTCCCGAGGAAGCCAGTGATCTGGTCGCCGTGATGGCGACCGGACGTAGCGATTACCCCAACCAGATCAACAACGTACTGGCGTTTCCAGGTATTTTCCGGGGAGCTCTCGACTGCCGGGCCAGCCTCATAAACCTGGAGATGAAGATGGCGGCGGCTCGGGCAATTGCCTCCCTGGTCAGCGTCGAGGAGGTAGGTCCCGAGTGGGTCATCCCGAGCGTCTTCGACGCGAGAGTCGTCCCGGCAGTTGCCGCTGCCGTCCAACAGGCCGCCCGGGAGAGCGGGGTCGCCCGGGCCTGACCGTCAGGGAGTGAGCTTGGTAACGAAGGCGGCCTGGATACCGTTGAGTGTCCTTTGAAAGGCACCGTCGGTCGTCGGGTAGTCGAACGATTCCGTGTACCCGGCGATGTAGACATTGGCAGCCTCGTCCATGGTGATGGCACTACCGACATCGGAGCCGTCGCCGCCCAGGTAGGACGAGTAGGCCAGGGTGCCCGTCGGGCTGAACCCGGTCACGAACGCATCGAGACCGTCGCTGCCCAGGGTCGTCTTGAGAGCATCGCTGGTAGTCACAAAGTCCGTGGAGAAGGTCTGTCCAGTCACGTAGACATCCCCTGCCAGACCGACTGCGATGCCGAAACTGTTGTCCAAATCACTGCCACCCAGGTAGGTCGAGTATTGAAGGGTAGTGCCCTGCGCATTCAATCTGGCGACAAACCCGTCAAAATTTCCGCCGCCGTACCCTGTCTGAACGGCACCGGTACTCACTGGGAAGTCCGTTGAAGCGGTACTGCCGGTCAGATAGGCATTGCCTGCCAAATCGACTGCGACACCGATACCGAAGTCGTTGTTGCTGCCGCCCAGGTAAGTCGAGTAGAGGGAAGTATCTCCCTCCGGTGCGAGTGCGGTGACAAATACATCGAAGCCACCACCGGGGGTGGTCTGGAAGCCCTCGGCACTCACCGGGAAGTCCTGGGAAGTTGTGCTGCCGGTTGCATAGGCCTTGCCAGTGGTGTCTACGCTGATGCCGATGCCTACTTCGTCGGCACTCCCGCCGAGGTAGGTTGCGTAGACCGGCTTACCGGTCTGGTCGAGACGGGTGACAAATGCGTCTTGTCCCCCTCCGAGTGTCGCCTGGAAGGCCCCGGCAGTCACGGGAAAATCGGCTGACTGGGTGTACCCAACCACGTAAGCGTTGCCCGCCTTACCGGCTACTACCTCGCTACCAAAGTCCAGACTGCTACCACCCAGGTAGGTCGAGTAGACGAGGAACCTGCCTGACCTGCTCAGCTTGACTACAAAAGCGTCCTGAATGCCACCGAAGACCGGCTGGGCAGCCCCGGCGCTGACCGGAAAGTCTAGTGAAGTAGTACTGCCAGTTATGTAGGCCTGGCCTGCTCTGTTGACGCTGATCTCAAAGCCAAAGTCGCGGTCACTACCACCTAAATAGGTTGAATAGACCAGCGAACTGCCCGAACTGCTCAACTTGGTCACAAACGCATCACCGCTACCGCTGTATTGCTTTTGAGTCGTGCCGAAGGTCGTCGGGAAATCGGACGAGAGGACCTCCCCGGTCACGTAGGTATGGCCCTGTTTGTCTACGGCAATGCCATAGCCAAATTCGGTGTTGCTACCGCTTAAATAGGTCGAGTAGCTCAACACCGGATCAATGACCAGGGTCTTGCGGCGGTTGTAGTTCCCGAGCACGAACCCGACTTCCTGCTTGCTGAGTAGTGCATAGTGTCCCGCTACCTGTTGCCTGATTTTGCCGACTTGCTGATAGATAAACGGTTTGG
>JACMIX010000500.1 GCA_014380935.1 Gloeobacterales cyanobacterium ES-bin-141
GCTTCTCCGTACTTGGAGGGTATCTGGTTGCTGTTCCCTTCGTAGTTGGCTTTGCAGCCTTCGTGTGGTGGCGTTTGCTCGCGGAGATCTAAGGCTCGGGCGAGGCGGGTGGAAGCGGATTATCCAGCAGGTTGTGCTTGGAGGCCTTGAGCTTCTTCCACAAGTCGCGAATCTCGTCATACGCCTGCTTGGGGGAGATATTGCCTCCTGTCTCCAGAGCACAAATCAGAGCGACACGGTTGGCGAACTCCTGCAAGTTGGCATTGAAGATAATATTCGGGAGGGAGGGTTGTCCTCGGTAGGAGGCACGCGGATTAAACATTTCATCTTTGTCTGGCATGCGACCCTCAGAAGATCTGATAGCTCAGCTTAACCACTTATGCATTCGGTATAACTACCTGTAGATAAGAATTTTGCAGCGGCGTTAAGACGTCCTTTACATGCCGCTTGAAGAAGTGTTTGAGCGGAGGACAGTACAGCCTGTTGCCCCGATTCAGCGAGCCGACCCAACCGGGCTACGACTCGGTGTAATCGGCAGGACCGGGTCCTGCGGTAGGGTTCGAATACCTCCATCGCCCCCAAGACGGGCAAGCAGGATGAAGACCGTCAGAAGCAATCCGGCGTACACCAGTTGGAGCAACCCGACTGGCAAAGACGGTACGACCAGTTGCGCACAACGCGACGCGAGCCAGGCCGCTTCGCCAATCGCAACGCCCACCCACAACAGGCGCGCAACAAACCCACCCATCTGCATCATCACCGATACAACGGCCATCACGATCAGCAGTCTGTTGATGTATTGCTGGACGTCATGACCTGTGAACACAGTCGCCAGAAGCAGGCATAGACCGGCGTAGGTGCCCACGTGGATCAATACGGGACGCCAACAGATGCTCAGGCCTCGCCATTGGGCTGACAAAATACGTGTGAAGTCCATGACTGTCTCCTTGAAGTGGGGGTGGGGGAGTTAGAGAAGGCGGCGTTTTGGGAAAGCTGGTATTGGCACTCGCTAAAATCCATCTATCCGCTTGCGATCATGATACCTGGCCTCCCATGAGGGGGGAAGATGCCGGGATACGGAGAAGTGCCATTCAGCCTACGCAACTCAGCAGGCGTTCGGCGACAAAGTGAGCCCCGGCCTTCGAGGGTGAGGCAGAACGGGCAGGCTCCAGGGGGTGGCGCAGAAAGTGCCAGGGCTGCTCAAACAGCTCTCCGACACTCAGAATGTAGTGTGGTAAGTATCGCTTTATCCCATTGATGAGCACCTCGGCCTCGGCAAAACCGGGGCGCTCCAGGCAGACCGTTGGGAGGTCGAGGGCACAGCACTCGGCCACGGTACTGTAGCCGGGCTTGATCAGGGCGAGATCCGCGGCCCCGAGCAACTCGATGAGACGCCACTGGCCGCCTTCGACCTTGAGGATATTCGGCTGATCCGGGACAGCCGGATTGGTGACGAGAAAGCGCCAATCGGGGTTCTCAGCAACGCGCGCGGCGGGGAAACCCTCCATCCCGAGCCCGCCGAATGTCATCAGGGCCACCGGCTCCCAGGCTCCCAGGCCGAGTTGTACGCGGACCCGGCTGCGCCCGAAGCGCGCCTGGTTGACGACGAGCGGTACGGGCTCTACCCGTGCGAAAGCCTGCATCGGCTCAGATAACGGCAAACGGAACAGTCCCGTGTATTGCCGGTAGTGCTGCGCCGCCCACAAAGCAGCCGAGACGAACGGCTTTCCCATATGATTGTAAATATAGTCCCAGCCGAAATTGCTCACTCCCCAGACCGGCAAACCCGTGCTCTGGGCCAGGGCACCAGCCAGGGGAGGAATGTCGGCCAGGACCGCATCAACGCCCGTGCTCCGCAACCAGTCGGTCTCCTCGCGCACAAGGCTCTCCTCGCGTTCCCGGAGGGCCTGGATCTGCTCCAGGGTCGCAGCCTCATCGGTGGTAAAGCTGTCGGACTGAACAAGGCCGACATCGAGGGCACGCCTGCGCAACTCTACCCCCCGGCAATGGACATCCACCAACCACTCGGGCACCTGGCTATTCAAAATAATGCGCGTGCGGGGTGCCAGTTGCAGAACCGCAGCTGCGATGGCGAGCAACCGGGTCGTATGCCCGAATCCGTGGGCTGAACTGTACAAGCAGAGCGTCAGGGGCATGGCCCGTGGGTATCAACTGCGGCTACAGCCTAACCCGGTAACCTTATCGATTTGAAACGCCACACTCATATGTCCTCCAAGCCTTCCAGCAACCCGTGCTAATATGCGGCCAGTCATTCGAGCGGGAGAACCACGTGACACTCCGAGTAGCCATTGTCGGGTCAGGGCCTGCCGGTTCCAGTGCTGCGGAAATCTGCGCACGGGCCGGGTTTGAAGTGACCTTACTCGAGAAGAACCTGAACAATGCCAAGCCCTGTGGCGGTGCCATCCCTTTGTGCATGGTCGATGAATTCGACTTGCCCGAAAGCATCATCGATCGCCGGGTTCGGAACATGTCGATGATTTCTCCCAGCAACTTCAAAGTGGACATCGCCCTGACCAACCGGGCCGAGTATATCGGCATGTGTCGGCGCGAGGTACTGGACGGTTTTTTGCGTAACCGGGCGGCGGGATTCGGTGCCAACCTGGTTGAGGGAACGTTGAGCGCCCTCAAGCAGGGGACGCCTTACATTGTCGAGTACCGCAACCCGGCAGGCGTTGCCTGTCAACTTGAAGCCGACATCGTGATTGGTGCGGACGGGTTCCACTCCAAGATTGCCAAGACCATCGATGCGGGGGACGTGCCCTACGCAATTGCTTTTCAGGAGCGTATTCGTCTACCCGCGGAGCAGATGGCCTATTACCAGGACCGAGCTGAGATGTACCTGGGCTACGACGTCTCGCCGGACTTCTATGCCTGGATCTTTCCCAAGTCCGATCACGTTGCTGTGGGCACGGGCACGATGTCACCCAACAAAGACGGCATCCGTGCAATGCAAAAGGCCCTGAGAGCGCGGGCCGGCGAGAAGCTTTCCGGTGGCAAGGTCATCAAGATCGAAGCTCACCCGCTACCTGAGCGTTCGCGTCCCCGTCGGGTTGTGGGCCGGGTCATGCTGGTCGGAGACGCCGCAGGTTACGTCACCAAGTCCTCTGGAGAGGGAATTTATTTTGCTGCCAAGTCCGGGCGCATGGCGGCTCAGATGATTGTCGAGGCAGCCGAGGGGGGCAAGATGCCCACCGAGACCCAGCTCAAGGAGTACGTGCGGCGCTGGGACAAGCAGTATGGCCTGACGTATCAGGTTCTCTCTATCCTGCAAAATGTCTTCTACCGTAGTGACGCAACCCGTGAGGCATTCGTCGAGATGTGTGCTGACCGGGACGTCCAGCGCCTGACGTTCGATTCATACCTCTACAAAACGGTTGTACCCGCGAATCCTTTCATTCAGACCAAGATCACCCTCAAGACACTCGGTTCCCTGCTGCGGGGTCATGCGCTCGCCTCGTAAGGGCAATCGCATCGAGGTTCAGGGTCATCGCGGCTGCCGGGGGCTCGTACCGGAAAATACCCTACCCGCTTTTGAGCGGGCACTCGACCTCAGAGTCGATGCAATCGAGCTGGACCTCCATCTGAGTCGAGACGGCCACGTCCTAGTCACCCATGACCCTTATCCACTGCCTTCTATTTGCCGGAGTATCGAGGTGCTCCCGGCGTACCCGCCTCCCTACGGCGAGCTCGAACTCGAACGGATTCAATCTACCTACATCGCGGACCTCAACCCCAATCCGCGAGCTTTTCCCCGCCAGGACCCCGGCTTCTGCGGTCTCATCTCGCCCCGGCTGATGCGTCAGGCCGCGAGCGTCTTCAGCCCGCCAACCCTGGTGCAGGTATTTGAGCTTATCGATCACTACGGCGTCGTCCACCCACAGGCCAAAGCCTACACGGACAGGGTGCGCCTGGAACTAGAAATCAAGCGTCCGCTGCACACGACGCTCGGACCGTACGCCGGACAGTTTGAGGAGCGTGTCTCGAGCCTCGTGCAGGCCTGGAGACAAACGGTGGTAAGTGTGCGATCATTTTCTACCCGCACGCTGCACCTATTTAAGCCATCGACCAGTTTAGAAAAAGCACTACTCACCCAAGATGCTTGTCTGGATCCAGTCGCCCAAACCCGGTCGGCAGGTGCAAGAGTCTGGTCACCACATTACCGTACACTTACCAGAAGCCTCGTTGCCGAAGTTCGGCACAATGGCTTGCAAGTAGTACCCTGGACAGTCAATGAGCCGGAGGAAATGCGGATACTACTGAGCTGGCAGGTGGACGGGATTATCACCGATGTACCTGATACCCTCATCTCCCTGCTGAATTAGGTAGGTATCTAAAAATTTCTTGTCGCCCGGCGAGAATTTGGGTATGTTTGTTGTATAGTTTTTTACTGAACAGCCCATTGGAAATAGGAGGTTAACTCGCACAGTATGGAAAATCAGGAAAGGATCGAACTGGCGCTCAAAGTTCTGCTGAAGCGAAATTCTCTACCCATGCAAAGCAGTCAACTAGTGAGAGAACTTGCTGTGGAGACGGAGCTTTCCGTCAGCACCATCTATCGCTACCGTCATTTGTGGAAGCGTTTCGCATTCAAGCCCAGAACCAGCCTTGATGAAACGCTCGATGCAGCAGGTACTGATGAGCGTTTCCTCATCAGTATTCGTATGCCCGGTGAGCTGCTCAAATGGCTCAAAGACGAAGCCCAAAAGCGACACATCGGTTACCAGTCATTCCTAATCTCGCTGCTGACCTGGGCAAAAAGCTCTACACTCCTGTCGGGCGACGAAGAAGAGTACGCTTCAATGAATGAGAAGGAACCGAGCACGTTTTGAGGCCGCACCCCCCTTCTTCGGGTCAATAGCAGTAACAGTTCAGCGCCTCCAAAATACATCTTAGTAATGTTTTGTTGAGTGGCTGCCGCACATGTGTTCGAGGAGCCTGTGAAATCGTCCAAATCCCTCGTAGCTGTCGCCGGGCTGGTGGCTGCTGCTACGCTCCTGAGTAAGTTTGGCGGATTGGTAAGGCAGCTATTCATTGCAGCCGCGTTTGGAGTTTCCGGTGCGGTTGACGCATACAACTATGCGTATGCTCTTCCGGGGTTTGTATTTATACTGCTGGGAGGTTTGAACGGACCGTTCCACAGTTCCGTGGTAAGTGTACTGGCGCGGCGTCTGAAGACGGGCAGCCGGGAGGATGCTGCTCGCTTACTCAACACGATTGCAACCCTGGTCAGTATCGGCTTGCTGGCCGTAAGCCTTGTGCTGTACGCGCTCGCACCGGGGGTCATCAGTCTGGTGGCAGCCGAGGCGACACCCGAGGTACGGGCTCTGGCAGTCGAGATGTTCCGGGTAATGACGCCGCTGATTTTTCTCTCGGGGCTGATCGGCATTGGCTTTGGGGTTCTCAATGCCGTCGATCATTACTTGCTGCCCTCGTTGAGTCCTTTGTGCTCGAGTGTAAGCGTGGCATTCGCCGTCTGGTTCTTCGCCGATGCTTACGGCCCGGTGGTGATTGCCTGGGGTTTTTTAGCCGGGGCGGTACTACAGTGGCTCCTCCAGGTACCTCTGCAACTGCGTGCTCGTCTGGGGGGTCTCAGGCCCCAGATTGACCTTGCACAGCCGGGTGTCAGGGAGGTCACGTCCCTCATGGCCCCGGCGGTGACCTCCTCCTCGGTTAGCAACATCAACACCTATACGGACTTGTTTTTTGCGTCTCAGCTCGCCATCGGAACGGCGAGCGCCCTAAACTATTCGACCCTGCTGGTTCAAGCGCCGCTCGGCACCCTCTCAAGTGCCGTGCTGGTGCCGCTGATGCCGGTGTTTGCCAGATTCGCGGAGCCTGCCCAGTTTGGGCAACTGCGGCATTCGCTGCGCCAGGGCATGGTTGCCACTGCAATCGTGGTGCTGCCTATCTCAGCGGTACTGGTCAGTCTGGCGGAGCCAATCGTGCAGGTAGTATTCGAACGCGGCGAGTTCGACCGGGCGGGGACACAGCTGGTGGCGTCCGTCTTCGGTGCAATGTCCCTGGGGATGGTCTTTTACCTGTGCCGCGACTTGCTCATTCGAGTGTTCTTCGCCCTGGGTGATGGTAAGACACCCCTAAAGGTCGCCGTAGCCGGTGTCGCCATGAACTTCGCACTCGACTTCACACTCATCCGCCCTTTCGGGGCAGCGGGGATTGCACTGGCAACCGTCGGTAACAATGCCCTGGCTTTTGGGTTGCTAGCCTGGTTGTTGCGCAACCGCCTGGGAGGTCTCGAGTGGCGCACTTTGTTGGGACCCATATGTGGATTGGTTGGGGGGGCAGTTCTCACAGGGGGTCTCGCCGGTTGGAGTTACGGGCTTGCAAATGTTGCGATGCCTTCCTGGCTCGCTCTCCTGGTTGCCCTGGGAACGGCGGTGCTCGTGCAGGCAATATGGCTACGCTGGCTCGGGTTGCCAGAGGTCGAACTGGTGACAGGTAAAGTCCTGGGTCGCTTCCGGCGTTCGAGATCAGCTTGAGGTATCGTCCGGTGCTCGATAAGATGGGTCAACAACCTGAGTAACCGAACGATGAATGGCAACCAGCCGGACCGCCTGATCATATTCGACACGACCCTTCGGGACGGTGAGCAGTCTCCCGGTGCGACCCTCAACGCCGATGAAAAACTCGAGATAGCCCGCCAGCTTGCTCGGCTGGGCGTAGACGTGATCGAGGCGGGGTTCGCCTTTGCGAGTCCCGGCGACTTCGACGCAGTGCACAGGATTGCCCAGACCGTTGGTACAGTAGGCGGACCGATTATCTGTAGCCTTGCCCGGGCCATGCGCCAGGACATTCACACTGCGGCAGAGGCGCTCAAGCCCGCCGCCCGCGCCCGGATCCATACGTTCATCTCCACCTCGGACATTCACCTGCAATACCAGCTAAAGAAGTCCAGGAGCGAAGTGCTTTTAATCGCTGAAGAAATGGTCGCCTACGCCAAATCTTTGCAGGAGGACGTGGA
>JACMIX010000064.1 GCA_014380935.1 Gloeobacterales cyanobacterium ES-bin-141
TGCGTCCTCGATCAAGGATAAATCGTACTGCGCGGCCAGGGCCAGCAGCGGGTCCATATCCACGGGTAACCCGTAGATGTGAACGGCCATGATTGCCCGCGTCTTGCTTGTAATCCGCGCCTCCACTGCCTGGACGTCCAGATTCCAGGTGAGGGGGTCGCAATCGACTGTGACCGGGATCGCCCCGGCCCGCACGAGAGCGGCGGCACAGGAAATAATCGTGAAAGTCGGCAGGATTACCTCGTCTCCTGACTTAAGCCCGAGGGCGGCCACGGCGACTTCGAGCGCCCCCGAACCGGTGCTGACGGCGACCCCGTAGCGGCGTCCGACGCGTTCTGCAAACTCCTCCTCAAAGCGGCGCACAAAAGCACCCTCCGAGGAGATCCAGCCGGTGTCGATGCACTCGTTCAGGTATTTTTTTTCGTTACCGTCGAGCAGGACTTCGTTGACTGGGATGAAAGCCATGGCTTCAAGCCAGAGCGCGGCCCAGCTGGACCCGCTGCGCGTCCACGCCGCTAAAGCAAGTCTTAGTCTGGGTACCCAGGTAGGGACCTTGCTTGACCTCGAACATCTCGACGTCTGAGACGACCTCGAAACCGTGGCCACCGCTGACGAGCAAGATCACGTCGCCGTCTGTGAGCAGGCGACTTTCGAGGTACTGCTGCTCGTTGTTGTAGAAATCGACGCGCAACTCCCCGCGTTTGATGATCAAGACTTCCTGGGTGCGCTCGATCGTACAGGGCACCGGGTTGTGCAGGTGCGGCTCGATGCGCTTACCCGCCGGATGGTGCATGTAGGCGAGTTGCTGGGAAAATTCGTCAGGCGTAAAAAAATGAGTGCCTGCAGCTTTGAACTGATTAAAGACAATGATGGCGAGCAACTGTTTCTTCCAAAGGATCTCTTCGAGCACCGCACAACCTGCTTTGGTCTAACCACTAAGCGTAGAGACCCAAGGTTAACGTTTCACCAAGATGAACCTTTCGCAGCTTGTGCTCGTCTCAAGAAACCCTGACAATTTATCCACCCGGACAACTAAATCCGTACACGCCCGCTCAAGGGACCATGCGCTTGCGACCCAGCCGGGTCAAAACCTGCCGCCACAACCCCAGATCCTCATCGTTCAGGCCACCCAGACTGAAAAATACCCCGATAAAAACGGCAAGCCCGCTGATGGCGCTCAGCGGTGCCGGTAGCGCCTCCAGTAGCCAAAAAACAAAAAGCATGGCGGCGAAGGCCTGGGCAATCGGTAGCAGCGATCGTTCGAGGGGCTGCAGGCCAAAGCGCCGGTAGCAGAACCAGCCAAAGGCGAGGCAGTTGAAGACCTCCGAGAGCAAAGTAGCCGCTGCCGCTCCGAGCCCTCCCGAGCGCGGGATCCAATACCAGTTGAGGGCGACATTGATAGCGAGGCTCGCGCCGTAGACAACCACCTGCACACGGACACGGTTGTGGGCCTGCAGTAAGCTGCCCAGCAGTTCGCGTCCAAACAAAAACACTGTCGTCCAGGCCAGTATCTGCAGGGTCGGCGTGCTCGCAAGATACTCGTTGCCATAAAACAAATAGAGAATGTCGCGGGCAAAAAAAGCGATGACCGCAGCGAGGGGCAGGCAGGCGAGCAGCATGTAACGCAGCCCGCGCCGGGCAACCCGGACCATCTGAGTATCGCCGCGAGCGTACATATTGGAGAATTCGGCAAAGAATACCCAGCTCACGACTCCCACCAGGCTCACGACCAGTTCGATAAATTTAAAGGCAGCTCCGTAGCGAGCCACTTCAAGCAAGTTGCCCCAGACGGCGAGTAGGGCCGTGTCAATTCGAAAATAGAGCGTTGCGAGTACGAGTAGTAGCCCATTGGGCAACGCCGCCCAGAGTACCGAGCGGTAGTCTGTGGTCGTTGGCCGGCGACGATCAAAGCGCAACTCGGGACAAAAGCGGCGCAGGGCGAAGTAACCCAGGGCATGCTGTGCAAGGCCCGCGAGCGCGAACTGCCAGATTACCGCCGTAAGTGACGGCGACCAGAGGAGCACCGCGAGCAGGGAAACGCTGCCGATGAGAGAGCCGACTGCCTGCAGGGCGGAGGCCAGGTAGCCGCGTCCGAGGCCGATGATCGCGTACTGAAATATCCCGGCCGTCGCCTGGGCGACCATGCCGAGCGCACAAAGACCCAACAAGCCGGCCGGGTCTGCTGCAACAAACAGGGCAATCGTGCCCACTCCAACCGCAGCTTGTAAAAGGTAGGCGGTCTTCAGCAATAGCGGTGCCCGTTCTGGTTGCTGGACGACCTCGCGAGCCAGGTAAAGGGGAGCCCCGAGCGTTACCAGGGGAGCGAAAAGGGCAACCAGGCCGGTCAGGTAGAAGTACTCGCCGACGACGGCCGGCTCCAGGCGGCGCACCAATAGAGCCGCGACCGGCACCGAGAAAGCCCGAGTCAGGAGCGTTGCCGCGATGAGAGCCGTGGAATTGAAGAAAATACTTTGCGAACGGCTCGGGCTTACCACGATTGGGCTTTCTCGGTGGTGCTGCCTGCCCACCTTACCAGGCTCATCCGGGCAGGCGAGTTCAGAAGTTGCATAGGTCCTACTTTTCGCGGAAGACCAGATCTTCGGGTGGATACAGCAATTGCAATTGCTGACCATCGACCTTCACAACATTGTCAAGATGGGTAAACCGTCCCTCAGAAAGGATTGTCAGCTCATCGCGCTTTGCTTCTAAAAATGCTCCGAATCCGGTGAGTGAGGAGTCTTCGTCGTTGAGTTCGAGGTAGTCGAGTAGGCGCCTGAATAGCTTTGGCAAGATCACAACTTCGTCTGTGATGGTCTCGACGCTCTCGACGACAAAGCCGCTGTTGGTCTTGTCTTCCGACCATAAGCCTTTGAGGTCCCGGCGTGCTTCAAGCACGGCCGCGCTCAACTCCTGGCGCAGATCAGCGTACAGCTTTGAGTAATAGGTCGGATAGGCCAGACCCGCCGTCAGCATGTGGTAGTTGGCACTCCGGCGCAACTGCCGGGTATCGAGAAACTGCTCACTGCCATCTACTGCGTCGATCTCTCCAGGAAAGGCGACCGCCACGCTCCGACCGTAGGTATCCGCGAAGCGCGTCAGAATGTACCCCCGCGCCGTGGTCGGTGTGGCGGCGGTAATCTTTTGACCCGTGCCACGCACAACTGTGTCGAAGCCCAGAAACTTGAGCAATTCGGCCGTCGCGGCCTCGGCATACTGCAAAGGCTGATGCTGTTCGCCGATACTGCCGCCCGGACGTGGCCGGTAGTGGGTCTCCAGTGCGTCGATGGCATCGAGCCGCAACTGCGCGCCTCCGGTGGCATTGGTGCGCACGCGGTTGGGAAGCCGGTTCCACAGTTGCGGCTCGTCGGGATAGAACCGGATGGAATCTCCATCGGGGGACGCGCCGACGATTCGAAAAGTGCCTTTGATCAGGGTCAATGACATCAGGGTTCTCCAAAGTGGAAGAGTTTAACTTGAACA
>JACMIX010000501.1 GCA_014380935.1 Gloeobacterales cyanobacterium ES-bin-141
GTGGGATAGCACCACGGGCGAGTGCTGCCGAACCTTGACAGGTCATAGCAGCTGGGTGTGGTCAGTAGCTTTTAGCCCGGACGGTCGTACCCTGGCAAGCGGTAGCCGGGATACAACGGTCAAACTCTGGGACATCACCACGGGCCAGTGCCAGAGAACCCTGTCAGGACACGACGGTTGGGTGAGCAGCGTCTCCTTCAGCCCGGACGGGCAGACACTCGCAAGCAGTAGCGTCAATCAGACGGTGCGGTTCTGGCATCTCCGTACCGGCCAATGCCATAGGACGCTGCGAGGCTACGCCAACTGGGTGTTGTCGGTGGCCTTTGGTCCGGACGGTCGTACCCTGGCAAGCGGTAGTCAGGATGGTAGTGTGCGCCTGTGGGATAGTGCCACGGGCGAGTGCCGCAGGACATCGGGACACAGCGGCTGGGTGTGGTCGGTAGCCTTTGACCCGGACGGTCGTACCCTGGCAAGCGGCAGTCAGGATGGCAGTGTGCAAATCTGGGATGCCCGGACCGCTCAACGCCTGAGGACATGCTCAGGCCACACCGAGGGCATCTGGTCGGTAGCTTTTGCCCCGGACGGACAGACGCTTGCAAGCGGTGCCGCCGACCAGACCGTGAGAGTGTGGGACGCGCCGACCGGGAGGTGCCTGCGAATCCTGCGAGGACACACCGGCTGGGTGCGGACTGTCGTCTTCAGTCCGAACGGGCAGGTGATTGCAAGCGGCAGTGCCGACGGCAATGTACGACTCTGGGATGCCGGGACCGGCCAATGTCTGAGGACACTCGCGGGACACACCAACTGGGTGCATACGGTCGCTTTCAGCCCGGATGGTCGCACCCTTGCAAGCGGTAGTGAAGACGGCTTGATCCGCTTCTGGAACGTACAGACAGGCTTATGTCGGCAATCCTGGCAGGGTGAGGGTAGAGGAATCTGGTCAGTGTCTTTCGCCCCGGACGGTCTCAGGCTGGCGCTCGGCTGCGAGGACGGCAGTCTCGGGCTCTACGACATCGCCACGGGCAGTTGTCTGCACACGTGGTTGGGCCACGCAAGCTGGGTATACTGCGTTGCCTTCCGGGCCGATGGTTCGAGCCTCGCCAGTTGCAGCCAGGACGAGACGATCCGGGTCTGGGATGCGTGTGGTACCTGTACGCAGGTGCTCAGAGTCGCGAGACCCTATGAGAGGCTCGACATCACCGCTGTCACCGGTTTAACCGAAGCTCAGAAAATGACCCTTGTGACGCTGGGTGCAGTTGAGTCATCCGGGCGAGTACTGTGATGGGTACAACCATGCACACGCCCGGGCCTTCTGCCGGAGATGTTCCGCCTGGTCGAGCGTCAAGGGGCCGAGGATGGCAGACCCTAAAGTAGTCTTGATAACGGGCGGCGACTCGGAGATTGGTCGCACGTCTGCGCTGCTGCTTGCCCGAGAGGGGGCGAGACTGGTGCTCGGTGGTCACCGTATCTGGGAGGGCGAAGAGACGGCGTGGCTGGCGAGAAAGGACGGCGGAGAGGCGATTTTCATGCGAACGGATATCGCCAACGAGGAAGAGGTCCGCATGCTGATCAATCTCGCCGTGATTACCTACGGACGCCTGGACGCAGCTTTCAACAACACCACTGCTGAAGGCCGCATGGCTCCCCTGAGCCAGCAAAATGCGGCTGACTTCGACTCTTTGATGAACACTATTGTTCGGGGCGTCTATCTATCAATGAAGTACGAGATCCCGCAAATGATCAAAAACGGCGGCGGCTCGATCGTGAATATGGGTTCGGTCGCGGGTCTGGTCGGTGTGGCGAATGCAGCACCCTTTGCGGCCAGCCAGCACGCCGTTCTGGGCCTGACCCGGTCGGCCGCGCTCGAAGTGGCGAGACAAGGCATTCGGGTTAACGTGCTCTCGCCCGCCGCCGTCGAGACCCGCGTACCCGAGGGATTCCCCTCGGACGAAGCCCGGATGCAAGGGCAATATGCTACCGAGTCACCCATCGGCCGGGCCTGCCGACCGGAGGAGATAGCCAGGGCTGTCCTCTGGCTGTGTTCCGATTTTTCGGTCTACTTCACGGGCCAGTCGCTGACCATAGATGGCGGCTACACAGCTCATTAGGATGAGGCCACTCACGGTGCGAGGTGGTAGAGGGAAACCCTGAGTTTGAGTAAACCTCGCCGCATGCGGCTCTTGACCGTTCCGAGCGGCAAGCTGAGGTGCTTGGCAATCTCGCTCTGGGTATGGCCCTCGAAGTAGGCAAGTTCAAGGGCTTCACGCTCCACCACACTGAGGCAGCCCAAGGCCAATTGTACTGACTGGCAGTGCTCAAGTAGGATCGCCGCTTCAAGCGGTGTTGGAGTGGAATAGATAGTCTGTTGCAGCCGCCAACGCTCGCAACGGTTGTGTTCGGCCTGACGCTGCCGTAAACGGTCGCGGGCACGGGAGTGGCCGAGCAGCAAAAGATAGTTCCGAAGGCTGCCGCGCTGTGCGTCATACCGGTCCTTGCCTTTCTGGTATAGATAAAGAAACACTTCCTGGGTCAGGTCCTCGGCCTCGGGGGAATTTCGCAGGTTTCTCAGGGCTAACCAGTAAACCGTTCGGCCATAGCGTTGGTAAAGTGCACCTGTTGCCCCGGGATCCGAGCGGCAAATCCCCTCAAGCAACTGGGTATCATTGGGTCCGGCGGGTAGCCTGCCCGACTGCCTGTGTCCTACCGAGCAGCTGGTCAAAGATTGATTCATAGAGACGCAGCCGTCATGGCCCTCCTTCATGTAACGCCGGGGAATTCAAGCGCTTTGCAAACCCGGTCCCACCAGTTGGCAGTTGCGGTAGAACCAATTCAGCTGACCGGAGCTGATTAGTCCTGACACCATGGGCGCCCTCATATTTCTTGATTGCGCACACCGTTTGCAAGTGAAGATCCGGGAGTTAAAAAAGATGTTAGTCTCCGCAGAATTCAGGTTTTGAGTGACCCACTGGCAAAGCCGCGATTATCATTCCGAATAGTCTGTACTCTGGGCTTTAAGGTGATAGCTGCGATGTTATCGAACTAGTCAGATGGAGACTACGACTCCTCACCTAACCTCGGGCTTATCTTTGCAAACTTTTTTGCCAGGGCGATTCTGACTTCGCGATACTAGTTGAGACGTAAACCCTCAGAACTTGACCTTCTCCGAAGGCAGGACGTCATACCCGTTCGGGGTTCGTTTCATATGACTTCAACTGAGCTGAGTTGAATACTCACATTCGGGCAGGCAACTTTACTCGAACAATGCCGACACATTCGATAAGGACTAAATTATGAGCAGAACATTGATTGCCGGTTGCGCGCTGATCTGCGCAATAGCTGCCTCGGGTGCTGCACCGATCCCCTTGCTTGGTTCGATGCCAGTCGAGGCGCAAGAGCTTTCGCTCGAAAAGAAAATTGAGCTGCTGAGCAAGAACAAAGATCAGATTGGCACCGGCGACATGCTGCGTCGCTTTTTCTACGGTGACTTGATCCCCGTTTCCGTGCAACCGGGCGGCGCAAACATGGTGGTCAATCTTTATAACAAGGCCAACGACTATACCTTCTCGTTCTGTACTACTTACGATGTGGTCGTAGCAGTTAAGAAAGGCAGGGTAACGGAGTTTGCTCCCACAGAAGTCAAGTAGCTAAGTAGCCGAGTGTGAAAAACACAACCTCACACGAAGAGCTTGGCTCCCACACGCGTCTATAAGGGCACGCTGCTGCGTGCCCCTACCCCCTCTCTCCATATGCATCTGGGCCGTACCCATATCTCGGTATGCATCTGTGCTGTTGGGGCACGCAGCAGCGTGCCCTTCCCCATGTGTGAAAA
>JACMIX010000502.1 GCA_014380935.1 Gloeobacterales cyanobacterium ES-bin-141
GTTTCCGAAGTTAGCAATATAAAGCTTGAACAGGCCCGAGACACCGAGCCACAGCACACTTGAGAGCAGTGCACCGGGCAGGAGGGGTGTGCCAGGCCGCCGCTGGGCCGGGCCAAAGCGATAGAGCAACGCAAAGGCAGAGGCGATGAGCCCCAGGGCGATGGGCCATTGCAACCACTCCCAGATCTGCACGAGCAGCGTACCGTATGGAAGTCTGTCACTCAACCAGGTGAGGACTGCTCCTCCGATAAAGATAGCGAAGCAGGCCGCCAACACCAGCAACACAGTGCCCAGGAACAGACCAACAGCGATGAGCCGGCCCAGCCAGAAGGGCCGCTTGCGCTCTTTAGGGACATTGTTGGTAAGGTCGAGCGCTTCCATTGCAGTGCTGATTGCCCCCGAGGCGGCCCATAGAGCACCGACTAGCCCGAGCGAGAACAGGTTGCCATTTTCACTGAAGGCGACATCCCGGACAGGCATCTGGATGATGTCCATGACTTCTTTGGGCGCGAACCGGCCCAGGTTTTCCATCAACCAGGCAAACGTATCTTGAGAAGAACCAAATAGACCCACCGCAGTCACCAGGACCAGCATGGCCGGTAGCAGCGATAGCATCAGGCTGAACGCCATCTCGGCTGCCAGGTTGGGGAGGCGATAGTTAAGCGAGAGACGGACGGCATCGACCAGCGGACGAACAAAAATAGGCATGGCGCAGGTTGAGCTCAACGATTGGCTTGTCTCTGAATCCGGATAAGCGGCAAAATATCAGGGACACACCCATTATCGGAATGAAATCCGGTCCATAAGGAATTTGATGGAAATTGCCGCACTCGAAACCTAGGTGATGGAGCACTCCTCGCCCCGTAGCCTGTCGATTGTCATGCCCCTTTACGTAGACACACCCTGGCGGCTTGATTACCTGCGCAAGTGTTGTGCGAGCCTTGCTCGTACAGAGATCCCCACCGGGGTGAAAGTCCAGTGGTACATATTCGATGACTGCTCACCACTTGCATGGGATGCGTGTCTTGTGCCCCTGAACCACTTCGCGCCGACTATTCATCGTCTCGCGGGCAACCGGGGGGCCAATAGTACCTGTGCCGAGGCAATTGCCGCCGGTCTGACCATGGCCGACTACACCGTGAGCATCGAGATGGATATGCTTGTCCACCCGGAGTGGCTAGTGCGGCTCCTCGAACTCGAGCGGCAGCACCCGGACGGAGCCGCCTGGACTTGCTTCAACGCTTTCTACCATCCGGTTATCGAGCGGTTACCGGATGGTCATCTGCGCAAAGCTTCCCTGAGCGGCAATTTATTACTCGTCGGACGCCACACCTGGTGCCCACCCGCCACGGATCTGGCCCAGATTCGCGCCGAGTGCGGCCATAAGACCTGGGACTGGTCGTTTCTGCATCGGGCCGGGGTCCTACGCGGTCGGGCAGCGGTTTATTGCACATCACCCAGCTATGCCCAACACATGGGTATGGTCGGGGCAAGCTACCGCCGGGGTGAGCTGGACTACGACCGGGCGATGGATTTTATCGACGACACCTGGGTGGAGCGGACACTTGTACCCCAGGTGCGTGAAGTCTGGAGGTCAGCTGAAATTCCCCTGATCATCAAGGGCAGTCTCCTGCTGGGCTATCCAAAGTGTCTGCTCAAGCGCATTGCCAGACCCTTTAGAGTACCGCCTCACGAGCGCGTCTATAGAGACGAGGTCCGTCAAAGCCAGTGAGTGGGTAGTTCTGCTAAACTGCGGGTGTTCGACATGCAGGATGCGCATTGTGACTTATACCCAGCAGCTGGCTGATATCAAAGGCATGGACTATGTCGTGATTGGCGTTGCCCTGTGTTACCAGAAAAATGCCGACGGCAAAACTGACCCCGTCAAGATCGTCGAGCCCATTCCGGCGACGGCTCTCGAATCGATGACCCGGGGCAACCGTACCTCTTTCGAACTCATCTACGCGACTACTTACGCAGAGATTGTCCAGAACGAGACTCCGGTCCTACCCCTGGACGTGCTCGGCGAGGATGTATACACCTGCAAAGACTTCCTCGATCGTGCCCAGGCCGCTACCCGCACCTACAAGGCCAAGCCCCACCTGCGCACGCTCAGTGTCGGTAGCACCTGCACAACCGGGGCAGGCCCCTTCGCACTCAACTATGACCCTCAGTTCCGCCGTATCCTGGGAGCCGAGCGGGTTGTCAGCGATAGCGACAACGTTAAGCAGCACTCCCACACCCATCAGGTTCTGGCCTGAGCAGTGTGGACTTGCTAGCGGACTTTCTTGGCTACTTGCAAGTAGAGCGCAACTTCTCAGTACATACTTGTGCTGCCTACCGCCGAGACCTCACCCAGTACGTCCGCTTTCTTGGCGCAGACGATCCCCTTGTTGTTGAGCGTGAGCGGTTGCGCAGTTTCATTGCCACGCTTGCCCGAGAGAATTACCGGCGTACAACCGTCAATCGCAAGGTAGCCACTCTCCGTTCGTTCTACCGGTTCTTGCTCAAAGAAGGGCGCGTAGACCACAATCCGGCCAGTGAATTGCGTGGACCCAAAAAACAACGCACACTCCCCAAGGCACTGAGTATTGCTCAAGTCGAGCAACTCCTCGACGCACCTAGCCTCGACACACCCACGGGCATTCGCGACCGCGCTCTGCTCCACACACTCTACGCCACCGGATTGCGGGTCTGCGAACTGGTCGGTACCAACCTTGAAGACCTTGATATGGGTACGGCTGAGGTGCGCGTGCTGGGCAAGGGCAATCGCGAACGTATTGCCCTGCTCGACCGACGAGCGGGCAGGCAGCTTGAAGAGTACCTCATAGTCTCTCGACCCCGATTGCTCGGCTCCGAGCGCACCGATGCCCTCTTTATCGGTCAGCGTGGGGAACGGCTCACGGTACGAGCCGTGCAGAAAAATACCGCCCGTTACGGTAACCTGTCCCTACGCATTAGCGTGTCACCTCATACCCTGCGCCATAGCTTTGCCACCCATCTACTCGAAGGGGGAGCGGACTTGCGCGTCGTCCAGGAACTGCTCGGCCACAGCACGATTGCGACTACCCAGGTTTACACCCACCTGTCTGCCCAGCGTCTACGCAAGGTTTATGACCTCGCCCACCCACGGGCAAAGTTGTCTAACCAAAGCGACCCGTGATGTAGTCCTCGGTGCGCTTGTTGGTCGGCTTTGAGAAGATATCACCAGTGAGACCGCCCTCAACCAGGTTGCCGATGCGGGTCTCATCGGTATTGAAGAAGAGGGTGTACTGCGAGACGCGTCCGGCCTGCTGCATATTGTGGGTCACGATGATGATGGTGAACTGCTCGCGCAGATCCTCGATCAGTTCTTCGATTCGCAAGGTGGCGATCGGGTCGAGGGCAGAGCAGGGCTCGTCCATCAGCAGCACATCGGGGTTGACCGCGAGCGAACGCGCAATGCACAGGCGTTGCTGCTGACCACCAGAGAGACCCAGGGCAGACTTGCGCAGGAGGTCTTTGACTTCGTTCCACAGGGCGGCCCGCTTAAGGGTCGATTCCACCACCTCGTCAAGGTTTTTGTTTTCCCCAAACAGCCGTGGGCCATAGGCAATGTTGTCGTAGATCGTCATTGGGAACGGATTGGGCCTTTGAAAGACCATGCCTACCCGCTTGCGCAGGCGCGTGATATTGACCTTCGAGTCATAGATGTCCTGACCGAATAGCTCGATTTTGCCGTCGATACGTACCTCGGTCTCAGCCTCGGCAATGCGGTTGAGCGCTTTGATGAAGGTCGATTTGCCGCAACCGGAGGGACCGATGATGGCAGTCACTGCCTTGGAGGCAATGTCTACGTTGATGTTGTCGAGTGCCTTTTTGGTGCCGTAGTAAAAGGCCATGTTCCGAACTTTGTAGGCGTACGACTCGCCTGTCTTTTGTTGATCATTTTGAAGTTCACGGTTCATAGGGAGAGTCTCGTAGGAGTTTTTAGAAACGTTTGCGGAACACAAATCTGGCTGTGATATTGACGGCCAGCACAAGCACCAATAGCAAGAACGACGCTCCCCAGGCTTTTTGTTGGAGGTCGTTGTAAGGACTGGTGGCGTAATTAAAAATCAACACGGCCAAAGAGGCAGTTGGCTGGCTGAGTTCGCTAATCCAATACTGGCTGAACAGAGCTGTGAACAGCAACGGAGCCGTTTCTCCGGTCGCGCGGGCGACTGCGAGCATGACACCGGTAATAATGCTCGAGGTGGCTGCCGGAACGATCACGCGCGCCGTTGTCTGGAACCGATTGCCGCCCAGTCCCAGAGACGCCAGACGCAACTCCCAGGGTACGAGCCGTAACGCTTCCTCAGTGGTTCGTATGATAATCGGCAGCATCAAGATTGCCAGTGCAAAGCCGCCCGCGTAAGCCGAGTAGGTCTTCTGGGTGGCGACAATCACCGCGTAGGCAAAAACGCCGGTGATGATTGAGGGCACACCCGCGAGGACATTGACCCCAAAACGGACCGTCTGCCCAAAGCCGGTGTCCTTCGCGTACTCAGACAGGAAGATACCCGCGAGCACCCCCACGGGGACGCTGATGACAGTGGCAATCGACACCATGAGAATCGTCCCGATAATGGCGTTGGCAAAGCCGCCGCCGGGGGTGCCGCTGGGCGCTGGAAGTTCTGTAAAGGTCTGAGGGCTGAGGGAGGAGATTCCCTGAATAGTCACGTATAAGAAAACAGAGAAGAGGGGCACCAGAGCCAGGACCGTGAAGACCACCGATAGGGTCGTCATCCCGGTGTTAAAGAAGGTCCGGCTCAGAGACAGCGGTTGGGTCAGAGCCTCCTGAGAGGGCTGTTCTGGGGCTTGCGTCGTCATAGGAACTCTCTAGCGAAGTTTTAAAGAGACGCGGCGAACAAAAATTTCCGCGAAAATGTTGACCAGCAGTGTCACCCCAAACAGCAACAGGCCCGCGAAGAAGAGCGAACCAAGGTGCAGGTCTGTGTTGGCCTCGTTGAACTCGTTGGCCAGGAGTGCCGAGATCGTGTAGGCAGGTGCAAAGATCGAGGCGCTGATCTGAGGGGTATTGCCGATCACCATCGTCACGGCCATCGTCTCGCCCA
>JACMIX010000503.1 GCA_014380935.1 Gloeobacterales cyanobacterium ES-bin-141
GCAGGTCGAACTCGCCAATGCCGAGGTGATTATCTCCGGTGGCTTCGGGCTGGGCTCTCCTGAGGGGTTTGCCCTCATGCACGAGCTTGCTGCCTGTTTCAGCAACGGAGCCGTGGGTGCTTCGCGCAAGGCCGTCGATGCAGGCTGGATTGCCCATGCCCACCAGGTGGGGCAAACGGGCCGGACAGTCCGGCCCAGACTTTATATTGCCTGTGGGATTTCCGGTGCCATTCAGCACCGCGTCGGCATGGACAAGTCGGCGACGATTATCGCCATCAACAAAGATAGCAGCGCCCCTATTCTCAAATTTGCCCACTACGCCATCGTTGGTGACCTCTACCAGGTCGTGCCCGAGATGATCCGCCAGTTCCAAACAACCCCTCAGCGAAACAAGCTCTATGCCACCAGTCATTCACTATGACCTTCTACTAGTCGGCGGCAGCACTTCCAACCTGACCCTGGCCCACCGCCTGCTCGACCTGGCCAAACTCAGCGGCCTCAAATTGTCCATCGCTATGCTCGAAAAAGCTCCGCAGTTCGGAGCCCATATTGTCAGCGGTGCTATCTCAAACCCCCATGTGATTGCCAAATTATTCCCGGACTACCGGGAGAATGGTTTTCCGCTTGAGGGTTTCGTCAACCAGAGTCATTTGAGTGTCCTGGGCATAGACCAGAAATGGGACCTGCCCGCAGGCGTAGTGCCGAAGGGTTTTAAAAAAGAGGGCTATGCCATCCTGACCCTCAGCCACGTCGTCCGCTGGATGGCTGAGCAGTTGCAGGCCAGGGCCAAAGATATTCCGAACATCCAGCTCGACCTGTTTCCGGGCTTCGCCGCCCACGAGATCCTCTATGACGGGGAGCAGGTGATCGGGGTACGGGCGAGTGAGTCCGGGGCGCTGAGCGAGGATGCCATCTACGCCGATTACACCTGTTTCGGGGACAAGGGCTTTATCTCCAAGGACCTGATTACCAAGTTCAACCTGCGGCCTAACCCTCAGCTGTGGTCTGTCGGGGTTAAGGAACTGTGGGATGTCGAGACGGACTTGCAGGGTCAGGTATGGCACACACTCGGCTATCCAATTCTGGACGGGACATTTAGTGGCGGGTTTGTTTACGGCCTGGCGGACAAGCGCCTCTGTCTCGGGCTCATCATCAGCCTCGACAGCAAGAATCCCAACATCAATCCCCAAAAGCGCCTGCAGGATTTTAAAGCTCATCCCTGGATTCAGGAACTCATTGCCGGTGGCAAGCTGCGCAAGTACGGTGCGGCAGTCATCCCCGAGGGCGGATACTTTAGCCTCCCCACCCACTTCAACGTAGGTGGGGCGATGCTGCTTGGCGATGCCCTGGGGGTCCTCGATGCGGCGAGCCTTTCGGGCGTCGATAAGTCGATGGAGACGGGCTACATCGCGGCGGGCCTGTTGCACGACGCTTTTCTCAAGCAGGACTTTACCCAGATGGGCGATTACCAGGGCCAGCTCATGCGCGGGTTCGTAGGCCAGGACCTCTACGCGGGCCGCTACTTCCGTAGGGCTTTTCTGGACAACGGGCGCCTACTTGGCGAGTACCTGCCGGCTGTTTGCAACAGCGTCGATCAGGGTCACCCGTTGCTTGGCAGCCTAAAATTCGGTCTGGGCAAACCGGTTCAGCGCTCGGCTGAAACCCTCAAAGCCCTCAGCCTGATCCTGGGTAAGACGAGCAGCAACCGGCCTGCCAGCTACGTTCCCTGCCACGAGAGTATCCAGCCGGAGTTTGTTGCTCCCCTGGTTTCGGTCAACTCGCGGGCAAGGACCGAAACTCTGTACAGCCGTGGTGATGCCGTGTTCTTCGCCAACACCAGGTATCACGAAGGCAACCGCCATATCGAGGAGTTCAGTGCAGATACCTGCCGTCGCTGCATTTCTCTCTATGACAAGCTCGGCAAACCGACCCCCTGCGTCTCCGATTGCACAGCCGAGGTCCATCGTATTGATATCACCAGAGGAATACGTATGCATGGAATGTCCACCGAAAACTGCATCCAGTGCCGGACCTGCGAGATCGTCTGTCCGCAGATGAATCTGCGGGTCAACCCGACCTACGAAGGCTCCGGACCCGATTTCATCGGGTTGTAATCGGATTACACACTGCAGGTACCCACAGCTTGATGTACATCTGTTAATGACCTAATTGTCCACTAATAGAGGGTTTTCAGATCGCCCATTGACCTGTCAAACTTTATACAAGCTTCAACAGAACCGTATAGAACCCTGCAATAAATTCGGTACTATTCGGGTATAAAAAGGTTAATGCTGCGAAGACAATTGCAATGACTAGGTAATTGCAACTACATTTTTTAAGGAGTCGTGCGTTTTATGTCCAAAGCCTATCTGCTTGCTGCTGGAGTCGGGTCGAGACTGCGACCGGTTACCAGTGTATTGCCCAAGCCCCTGGTTCCCTTCCTCAACCAGCCCCTGGTCAGCTATCAGCACAACAATCTTCTTTCGCATACCGAGCATGTCCGGTTCAATATTAGTTATCTTGCCGATCATTTAGCCCAATACATTGAGGCTTCGCCCCGTAGTAGCTATTGCCTGGAGGCAGAACCACTCGGTTCGGCAAGGACCGTCTGGGAGGAGCGAGCCTATTTTGACCAGACGACGATTGTCGCGTGTGCCGACATCATGGCCAGTTACGATGTCGAGCGGTTGCTGTACATTCACAAGCACAGTGGTGCAATGGTGACCATCGCCACGGTAGAAGTCGATGACCCGCGTCGCTACGGTGTCATTGTCAGCGACCGAAACGGCCGCATTGTTCAGTTTCAAGAGAAGCCGGATCAGCCGCTCTCGAACACGATCAGCAGCGGCATCTACGTATTTGAACCGGGAGTGTTTGAGCACTGGGAAAGCAGCTGGAAAGATCTGGGCAGCAATACTTTCCCGGCTTTAGTGGCCAAGGGGATCGCAGTTCATGCTGCTCCCCTGGAGTGCAACTGGTATGACGTGGGCAAGATCGACGATTACTTGCTGCTGCAATTACAGTTTCTGGGCAACGCCAACATGGTTCACCCGGAAGCCTCAGTGTCCCCGGGTGCCACGCTCGATTGCGTGATTGTCGGGTCAGGAGCCGTGATCGAGTCCGGGGCCGAACTGAGCCATTGTGTAGTCTGGCCGGGGACGCACATTCACACCGGTCGAACAGAGCAGATGTCGATTCTTACACCGACCTTTGCATACCAAGTCGAGTGCGCAACTGAGATGGAACGTCAGGTCAGGCGGGTGCTGTCCAGGTAACCGTGGCTATTTCGTCGCGGCGATCTCCACCACGGACCGGTAGAGCAACTCGACAAATTTACCGAGACCCGCGATCGACAGTCGCTCGTCATTGCCGTGGATACGCAAGCGTTCTTCGTCCGTGACGACACTGCCTACCCCGTAGGCCTGTACTCCTTTTGCTCGGAGTGGTGCAGAGTCGGTTGCGCCCGTGAGCATCACCGGCAAAGTGACGGCCCCAGGGAAAACTTGCGCCTGAACCCGCTCCAGGGCTTTGAACATTTCTGTCCCCAGCCTGGATGGAGCCGGAGCAGGCTCCGTGGATGGAGGAAGTACCTCGACTGTCGGGTCGTCAATGACCTTGCGCAGGGTTGCGACCATTTTCGGGATGTCTTCGTCCGGTAGGGCACGAATATCAATAGTCGCCTCCGCCTCGGCCGGGATAACGTTGTTGCGAAAGCCACCTTTGATGATGGTTGGGGCGAGAGACGTTCTGAGCATCGAGTTGTACATGATATTGGTGAGGCGCATTTGCTCCTGGGCGGCAGTAGTACGCCCCGGATTTTCGAGGTCGCGGTAGAGTGCTGCCTCAGTAGCCGGGCTGATTGTGGCCAGCCTACGGAAAAAGGTCTGTGTCGTCTCATTGAGGCGCATGGGCATCTGCATGCTCCCTAACTTGGCAACTGCTGCGGCCAGGTGGGTGACAGCGTTGTCAGGACGGGGCATTGAGCCATGGCCCGAGGTTCCCTTTGCGACTAGCCGAATACGGCGCGGAACCTTCTCAGTGGTCGAGACACCCACGTACTGGACGTTGCCGTCCTGCTCGTAGATCCAGCCACCTTCGTTGAGGGCAAATTCGCAGGCAATCTTGTCCCAGTGTTTTTCAATCATGAACTTGATCCCGGCTTCTCCACCCGCCTCCTCGTCCGCTTCGGCAAGCAAGATCACGTCCCGGTCAAGGGGCACCTTCAGACGGTGTAGCATCACCAGGACCTGCAAGTTAGCAGACGTCATGCCCTTGTCGTCGTAGACCCCACGCCCGTAGAGATAGCCATCTTTGGTCACGGCGGCAAATGGGTCCACGCTCCACCGGTCACGCTCGACACCGACCACATCGATATGGCTCATCAGCAAGATAGGCTTTTGCTTACCGCTCCCTTTGAGACGGGCCACCAGGTTACCCCGTCCCGGGGCCATTTCGATAATTTCCGCGGGGATACCTTCTTTGTCGAGGATGGCTTTCATATACTCGGCCACCCTAGTCTCGTTGCCGGGAGGGTTGCTCGTGTCGATGCGGACCAGGGATGTGAGATTGCGGACGGTTTCTTCCTGGGCCTGCTGCCAGTTGGGCATCGGCGGGGTACTGGCAAGAACCGGCGAGCCGTGTAGGGTACACACAGCGACGAGCAGAGCGAGACGGAGCTTCATTGGCAATACCGGTAACGATGCATAGACCAAACTACACGCTCGCCGATAGAATTCCAACCTCTACAAGTTCCGCTGAGGCAGTCAACTTCCGGGCAGCACTTAATTTGCGGATGCCAGTGGGCTTCGCAGGAGGAAGTCCACCAGCAACCGGTTCACTACTTCTGGTGCTTCCTGCTGAATCCAGTGACTGCAAGCGGGGATCAGTTCCAGCCGCAGAGGAGATGTGAAAAACCGCTCCATGTCGCGGGTCAGGCTGGTCTCGAGGGCAAAGTCCTCCGTTCCCCAGATAAGCATGGTCGGACAAGTGATCTTCTGGCGCTCAGAGCGACGAACCAGGGCATCCAGTCGCGTCGGGTCCAGGAGAGTGCGGTAGTAGTTGATGGCCGAGGTGAGGGCACCGGGTATGGCGATGGCCTGCTTGTAGAGGTGGATGTCTGCTTCGCTGAAACTTCCGGGACGTACGCGTGGGTCTCGGAAAGCCGATTCGATGAAAGCATAGTCGTTGGCGCTAAGCAGGATCTCTGGTAGCCAGGGCAACTGAAAAAAGAGAATATACCAGCTTTTGAGCAGTTGCTGGGGGTTGGCGCGCCATTCCTCTAAGAACCGAACCGGATGAGGGCAGTTGAGAACGACCAGTTTCTCAAGGCACTCCGGATATTGATAGGCAAACATCCACGCGAGCATCCCGCCCCAGTCGTGAGCGACCAGGCTAACCGTGTGTTCCCCGTGTGCCTCCATCAGTGCATGAACGTCCGAGGTCAGTGTCTCGATGTCGTAGCCGGTCGTCGGTTTATCCGTGAGGTGGTAACCACGCAGGTCAGGGGCGACAACGCGGTAGTGTTCGGCGAGAGGCATGAACTGGTGACGCCAGGAATACCAGTACTCGGGAAAACCATGCAATAACAACAGCAAAGGCGCATCCGGCGCTCCCTGCTCGACTACGTGGAAGCGGATACCGTTGGCTTTGAGGTAACCGTGCTGCATGTCTAGATGACGGTCCCGTCCGGGATAACGGCGTCCTTGGGCACGATGACGATGCCGTTGCGGATGTAATAGCCCTCGGCGGCGCGATCGGCCTCCTCGGGACGTTCTTTGTTGAGGATCTGTACATCCCGACCAATACGGGCGTTCTTGTCAATAATGGCGCGTTGAATAATACTGTTCTGGCCAACCCCGACCGGTGGCAGGTCCCGGCTGAGATCATGCCGGTCCTCGGGCGATTCGTAGTAGTCTGCACCCATCAAGAGCGAGTCCTCGATCAGGGCACCCGACTCGATGCGCGAGCGCAAGCCCAGGACCGAGTGGTGGATACGCGCCTGTTTGATGATGCAACCCTCGGTAAGGAGTGACTCGGTGATGTGCGAGTCGAGCACTTTGCAGGGTGGCAGGTAACGAGGGCGGGTGTACACGGGTGCCCCCGGCGCGTAAAAACTGAACGGGGGTGAGGGTTGGGCTGTGAGGGCAAGATTGGCTTCGTAGAAAGAGCCGATTGTGCCGATGTCCTCCCAGTAACCGTCAAACAGGTAGGCCTGGACATTGTATTGCTCCAGACTGGTAGGCAGGATCTCCTTACCGAAGTCGGTCCGGTCCGGTTGGTCTTTGAGTAGTTGAATCATGACGTCGCGCCGGAAAACATAGATGCCCATCGAGGCGATGAAGGGTTTATTTTCAGCCTCGGCTACCGACAGACCCAGGGTAGTGGTGTCCACGCGCATCCCTTCAAGTGCATCGCCTGTAGGCTTTTCGGTGAATTGCACCACCCGGCCCGTGGCATCGACTTTGACCAGACCAAAATCCGACGCACGCTGGTAATCGGTAGGTAGTACGGCAATGGTGACATCGGCGTTCGTCTCGCGGTGACGCTTGATGAACAGGCTGTAGTCCATCCGGTACAGGTGGTCACCCGAGAGGATCAAGAACTCCTCGGACTTGGAGGTCGAGAACAACCACAAATATTGCCGGACGGCATCGGCTGTGCCCTGAAACCAGTTGGGGTTTTCATCCGTTTGCTCAGCTGCCAGGATCTCGCAAAAGCCATCTGAGAAGCGTGAAAACTGATAGGTCTGGACGACATGGCGATTTAGCGAAGCCGAATTGAACTGGGTCAAAATGTAAATCTGCTCGACATTGGAGTTGATACAGTTGCTGACCGGGATATCAATGAGTCGATACTTACCACCAATCGGTACAGCCGGTTTGGCGCGCCGCTTCGTAAGCGGGTATAGACGCGTTCCTCTGCCACCACCCAGAATCACCGCCGTAACCTGCTTCATCACCTCGCCTCCGTAGTACCTGTCCAGGATAAGCAACTGCAATCGCCTCTCCAGAGTAAACCGACCAGGTAGACTCCGCGACAGCGAAACTAAACTTTCTGCCGCCGCGTCAGTAAAGCGAGTCCCAGGCCACAAACTGGAACGAACAGTGCACTCCAGACAACCCAGGGCTCAGGTTGCCGGACCCACAAGGGCAGGACATACTTGACCAGGGCGGACAGCCCTCCTGAGAGAACCATCACTCCCGCAATGAAGCGCAGGTCTTGCACAGAACGTCTCCTACACAGCATCGGCAAATATGGCAAACAAACGTAGACAGATTTTGACCCTGGCCGTGGCGATCCTCGGTACGGTAGGCTTCGTGGGGCCGCTTTTATTTACTTTATTTTCTATTTTCACCAATCCTGAGCAGACCCAGGCCCCCGCTCCCAGACCCAATGCTGCTCAGCAGGAGGACCCGGCCCTGATGCTGCAACAGGCCGCAGGCTACGAGCAAGTCCTCAAGCGCGAGCCTGACAATGCCAATGCCCTGGCCAATCTAGCCAGTTTGCGCCTGCGGCAGGGCCAATTCAACCAAGCGATCCCGCTGGTTGAAAAACTGGCCCAAAAACAGCCCGAGAATCCTGAACTACGCCTGCAACTCGCCCAGCTCTACTTGATCACAGGTCAGGCACCCAAGGCAGAGTCAGCCTACAGTCAGGTTTTGAGCAAAGACAAGAACAATGTCGATGCCCTGGTGGGCAAGGCCACGTTGCGTCAGACCCAGGGCGATACCAAGACAGCCAAAGCGCTATTTGACCAGGCAGAGAAAACAGCCCCCGCCGATCTCAAAGCAAAAGTTCGCGAGGTGGCGAAGAACACGCTCACGCCGCCTGCAAAGCCCACTCCGGTCAAGCCTGTACCACCACCGGCTAAATAGTCCCTTCTGGGCATCGGCTACCGACCGCCGAGAAATTTTGAGTGCATCAGGGGATCGATATTCTAGACACAACCGGTTTGCTGGCCGTTCTCGTCTTCTTGTTCACGATGCTCGCGGGAGTCGGCCCTCTGCTTGGGCTTTCTCCTACGGTGGCCGCATTTGCCGCGATCGGGTTGATGGGCTTCCTGCTGCTGGACCAGTTTGTCTGGCAGGGACGCCTCGGTAGCCTCGTACTCGGGACACTCCAAGAACACCAATCCGGGTGGCGCGAGCGGGTCGCAGTGCACGAAGCAGGACATCTGCTGGTTGCCTACCGGCTGGGTATCGTCGTGGAGGACTACACCATTGGTGCCTGGGAAACTTTCCGCAAGGGGTATCCGGGCGGGGGCGGGGTTGTCTTTGCCCCACCGGTCGGGACGCAGTTGTCGCTTGCCCAGGTAGAGGCTTATTGTGCCACCTGGCTTGCCGGTGGCGTGGCTGAGAGCCTTCACTATCAAAAAGTTCTGGGCGGGGCCGATGACCGGCAAAAGGTTCAGGCACTCCTCAGTACTGTGCAACGTGCCAGTCGGACACCAATTCAGCCTCGCACCCTGTATAACCGTGCGGGAAGGACAGCAAGCGCCATTCTGCAGGCCGAAAGTGAGACCCATCAGAGCCTCGGCCAGTCTATGCTCAGGGGCACAGACATCAAAGAGTGCTTGAGACAACTAGATCCTGGCAACCGGCCTACCTGAGCTATTGCTGCTGTTGCAGACCTTTGCTCAGATAGTCGAAGTACTTGGCCATCTCAGAGCCTGCCTGGGGACCGACTGCACTGGAGACGATCTCGCGTAGGGCGGTAATACCCTTGATCGTCGCATCGATGGGCACTCCCAGGGAGACGTAGGTTTCTCTA
>JACMIX010000504.1 GCA_014380935.1 Gloeobacterales cyanobacterium ES-bin-141
GAGGCGGCCTTACCATTCACAGTTGCCGTGCCGCTCACTTTCTGAAATTGCTGACGCAACTGCAGGGTGTAGTCTACTGGGCCGGTGGGTGAGGGAAGGCGCCACTGCCAGGTCCCCTCGGCATGAGCCGGGACGAGCCAGTAGTAGACGACGTAGATCCGGTCCGGGGCCTGCACCCGCAGCACCCGGTCAGCCTCCCATTCACCCATGTTGAACTCGTTCGAGATAACGGGTGTGCCTGGCTTTAGCTCGCGCAGCAACTTGGGTCTGAGCCGCACGTTGACATCGGGAAAAAGATAAAGCGTCACCGCCGTCGCTTCCCTCAGGTCGGTCCGGAACAGGTCTTGCTCGAAAAACTTCACCCGCCCGGTCACCCCGGCCTGTTTTGCGTTCCTCTCGCTTTCCTCGATGCGCTCCGGGTCGATATCCACCCCAATACCGCGGGCACCAAATTTCTGGGCGGCTGTGATGACAAGACGCCCATCGCCACAACCCAGATCGTAGAGGACGTCGTCTTGATTGAGGTCCGCGAGCTTCAACATCTCGGCGACAACTTCGGACTGCGTCGGCACGTAGGGCACATCCAGACGCGGCAACAGATCCGATTGCGCCACGACAGCAGGTGGCAGGGCGTGCGCGCCCCCAGCCATCCCGGCTCCAGCCCCCGCAAGCAGTACCAGGACCCACCCCAGATTCATTGCCCTCTGCATCCTCATGGCGTGTTTTGAGTATCTCGCCTGACAAGCCAATCTTGTGCGCCTGCCGACGGCCCACCCCGGATGTTTACACTCCCTTTTATCGTGTCGCCGTCGATGTGCCCAGCAAACTGCATGGCTGTCTCCGGCCTGGAGTCCTGCATAAGCGTAAAGTTGAGTCGGTCGCCGACCAGTCGCACCCCAGCGAGCGGAAAATTCTGGCCGTTCACGAGTACTGTACCGCTCACTTTCTGGAACTCCTGGCGAAATGTGAGTGTACTGTCGGACCCACCCAGGCGCCCGCGCCAGGTACCCGCTGCGTTTGCCGGGATCACCCAATAATAGAGGGCGTGTTTGCGGTTCCATCCCTGTACCCGCAGGACGCGCTCGGGCTCCCAATCACCCATATCAAAGTCGTGCGACACAATCCGCGTTCCGGGTCTGAGACCCAACAGCTTAGGCCGCAGTTCCTCATTGAGACCGGGCAGCAAATAGAGCGTCACGACCGTGGCCGGGCTCAGATCCAGCTCGAACAGATCCTGTTGCAAAAACTGGACCCGGTCGGCCACACCTGCTCGCCTGGCATTTTCGTTGCTGTCTTTAACTAGCTGCGGGTCAAGCTCGACACCGATACCCCTTGCCCCAATCCGTGCCGCTGAGATCACAATCCGCCCGTCCCCGGAACCCAGGTCGTAGATAACATCGTCCCCACCCACGCGGGCCATCCTGAGCATCTCGGCCACCACCTCGTCGGGCGTGGGAAAGTAAGGCACACCGCGTCCCGGTACAAGCTTGGTTGGTGTCGAGAGAGGCAGTCCAGTCTGGGCCGACAACCCGCCTCCCCATCCAGCAAGACCAATGCATATCACCAGAACACAGGCCCCACGCGCGCGATCCATGGCTTACATGACCTCTTTCGGCTCGATCCCAAGCAGGGTGAGAGTGATGGCGAGCACCTGCCGGGTCGCCACCACCAGACCCAGGCGGGCCAGTTGCAGTTCAGCGGATAAATCGGCACGCAAGATGCGGCAGTGTTCGTAAAACTGGCTGAGGTCGCCTGCCAGGTCGTAGACGTACTGGGTAAGACGCTGGGGAGTACGGTCGTCAGCACTGAGACGGAACTCGTCCGGTGCGGCAATCAACCGCTGAATCAGGTTCCGCTCCTGGGGTTGGACCAGTAGACCCTGGCCCGCGGGGTCGAGAAACTCGATGTGCCCAGGCACCGTGATCCCCTGGGCCTCGGCTGTGCGTAGGATACTGCAACAGCGGGTGTGAGCGTATTGAACATAAAAGACGGGGTTGCTGAAGCCCTCTTCTTTGGCCAGGTCCAGATCAAAGTTGACTGCTGAGTTAAGGGATTGACTGACCAAAAACCAGCGGGTCGCATCGACGCCGACTTCCTCAACCAGGTCATCAACCGTCACAAGTTCCCCGGTCCGCTTCGACATGCGAACCTCTTCTTTGTGACCCGTCTCCGGGTTTTGCCGGTAGAGTTTGACCAACTGGCCCAGCAAAAATTCGAGCGAGTCCGCGGGGTGTCCGAGGGCCTGAACCGCCGCCTTCATTCTAGGGACGTAGCCGTGGTGGTCGGCACCAACGATATTGATCAGATGATCGTAGCCGCGCGTGTACTTGTTGCGGTGGTAAGCGATATCCGCTGCCAGGTACGTCAGTTGCCCATCCGCCCGGCGGACAACCCGGTCTCGATCATCTCCGAAGTCGGCCGACTTAAAGAACAGCGCTTCGCCACCACCGGTGTCCTCCTCACTCTCGACCGGGGTGATGTCGGGACGGGTGCCTGCCTCACGGGGTCTGACATCCCGGTAGAGAAAGCCATGCCTGTCGAGGTCCGAGAGTGTTTGTTCGATCGCCCCGTCGTGCAATGTCCGCTCTGAAAACCACTGCGAGAACTCCGTCCGAAAAGCGCTCAGCGTTCGCTTCTGCTCGGCCAACAGTTCGGCCTCGGCGTGAGAAGTAAACCACTCCAGAGGAGCGTCGCGTTTGCTGTCCTGGAACTGCGCTACCAGCTGTAGGGCAATCTCTTTGATGTAGCTGCCCTGGTAGGCCTTCTCGGGCATCTCCACTGCTGTGCCTAGGGCCTGCAAATAGCGTGACCGCAGCGAGGCTCCCAGAAGTTGCATCTGGTTGCCGGCATCGTTGATGTAAAATTCACTATCCACCTGATGACCGGCAAAATCGAGCAGACGGGCCATCGTCGAACCAATAGCGGCCCAGCGGCCATGGCCAACGTGCAGGGGACCGGTCGGATTGGCTGAGACAAATTCGAGCAGGATACGCCTCGGAAACTCGGGCTGTGTCCGTCCGTAATTTTCTTGTTGGGTCAGAATAGCTTCTAATTCGGCTGCCAGGAACCCATCACCCAGGCGCAAGTTGATGTAACCCGGCTTCGCCACCTCTGAATGAATATCCCCGGACTGCAACTGCCCGGCTACTGCCTCGGCAATGGCGATGGGTGCCAGGCGGCTCGGCTTTGCCAGGGCCATCGCCACGGGAGTCGCGTAATCGCCGTGCTCGGCCTTGGCTTTTTGGATGACGATGGATTCGGCGCGCGGAAGCTCCGTGAGTTGTCCCAGAAGGCCTGCCGTCCAGGCCCGCTCCAGGGCTTGATGCACTTTCAGGGCAAGACGTTGTTGCAGCGACGCGGCCATGATATCCCAAACGTGGTTGTATGGAGATCTTAACGCTCCCGGATCAAGTCTCACGCCGAATTGATGCTCCCACCCCAAATCAGTCCCATCCGGGTACACCTCGAACTGCGCGTCAGCGACTTGAGCCGCTCGATCGCTTTTTACCAGACCGTGCTTGCGGTCGTGCCTGTGCACGAGCAGGCATACGCCCTTTTCTGTGCCCACGGGCTGGAACTACTTCTGTACGAAGGTCAGGTGAGCCCGGTTCGGTTCGGTTTTCGCCTGTCCTCGGCGGCTGACCTGGTCTCTCTAGAACAGTTTCTGCACAGTCGAGAGCTAGAACCGGTGCGCCGCGAATTTTATCATCCGGGTCTCGGGGTGACCGA
>JACMIX010000505.1 GCA_014380935.1 Gloeobacterales cyanobacterium ES-bin-141
GATTCTCAAGGATGCCCAGGCCCAGGAGAGAGCCGGGGTCGGGACCCGCTTCGCCGTATTGCAGGCGGATGTCCAGCGTGCCAACGCCGAGCAGCAACTGTTGCAATTCCAGAACGACCGCACGATCCGCGGGCGGGACCTGGCACGGCTCTTGAACTTCGAGCGGCCCACCGAGGTCACGGCCGAAGACCCGATCGAGAAAAACAGCGATTTCAGCCCGCAGCTCGACAACGAATTCTTCAAGGCTTTTAACCAGCGACCGGAGCTGCGTCAGCAGTTTGCCCTCGAGCAGGCAGCCAAGGCCCAGGAAGCGGCAGCTTATGGCAGCGTCTCGCCTCAGTTGGGTGTGTTCTTCACAGGGCAGGCGGTTGACAACCTGCTCGATGCCGTGGTCGGCATCTACACGGGCTACAGCGCCGGGGTGCGGATTCAGTGGAATGCCTTCGACGGTGGGCTCGCAAGCGCCCAGGCGGACCAGGCAATCGCGGATGCCAAATCGGCGCGGGTACGTTACGTGGACACGCTCAATTCGATTCGTTTTGCGGTCGAGAGTTCCTATTCGACGCTCAATACCGCCAACAGGCGTATCGACACGACCAGCAGGGCAGTGACCAGTGCCGAGGAAAGCTTGAGACTCGCACGCTTGCGCTTTCAAGCCGGAGTCGGTACCCAGACAGACGTCCTGGTTGCCGACCGGGACCTGACTCAGGCACGGGTCAACCGTCTGACGGCAATCATCGACTACAACCGCGGGCTCGCCTCACTCAGGCGCGCATTGGGTATTCTGTAGTCGGCACTTCCACCCAGGTCTTTTCTTGGTGGGACTGGCGAGCCAGGTCGATCAAGAGCTGGGAGTAGACTCCCTCGTAGAGCGAGGGGGTAGCCTGGTCCTGGTCCTGGATGGCCGTGAGGAAGCGCCGGGCAATTTCGACAAAGGGTGCGAGTCGCCCGTCCGGGTACGTCCGGGTAAACTGAAGCGCCGGCGGGACGTCGAGTTCGCGCCATTCCCCCTCGCCTGCGACTGCCTGTAGCAGCCGGAAGCCATGTACGTAGTCGCGCTGATTTTCGCTCGTAAGCATGAGCGTGCCCCGTTCGCCGTACACGACCACCCGGTGTCCGGTTCCCTGCCAGGTAACCGTACTGATGCACACGTCGACCGGGGTATCATCGCTCAGCTGCAACCACAACCGGCAGGTGTCATCGCTGTCCACGGGCAACCACTCGCCGTCGGGGTCAGGCCGGGTACGGACGAGAGTATTGAGGCGGGCATTAAGGCGGGTCACAGGACCAAATAGCCACCCGAGATAATCAAACACATGCGAGCCGAGCGCCCCTAGGGCTCCTCCGCCCCGGTCGCGCTCTGAATTCCAGTTCCAGACGCGCTGAGCGTCGGCGCGTCCCTCCACGAGCCAGTCAACCGTGATGAGGCGCAATGGACCGACTGCACCTTCCATCAAGAGTTCGTGCAGGTATTGCCAGTGCGGGACACAGCGAAATTCAAAATCGACCATGTGTACCAGGTTGCGCGCCTCAGCCGTGGCGAGCATCTGACGGGCCTGCTCGGTGTCGAGGGCGGTCGGTTTCTCGCACAGTAGGTGTTTACCGGCGCGCAGGACGTCGATTGCTTGTGGGAAGTGTAAGTAGGGCGGGGTTGCAATGCTGACTGCCTGCAACTGGGGGACGGCAAGCAACTCCTCCAGGGAAGTGCAGGCATGGGGGATATCGTATTCGGCCGCGAGTCGGGCGGTCTTCTGGGGGTCCTGGCCCAGCAGTGCCAGGACCTGAAGGTTGTAGTCCTCCCGCAGGGCGGTGAAGCCCGGAAGGTGAATCTTGTGGCCAAAACCGGTGCCGACGATACCGAGTCCGATAGGTCTAGCCAAGGCTACACGCTCGCAACAAGCCCGATTCTAGCCTTGCTCTAGATGACATTTCCCTCTATGAACAAAGCCCGGGAGCAGTTGAATACCACTCCCGGGCTTCTGGGCAACCTGCCGGTTGCTCTTACTTTATTCTTGTTGCTGAGCTGGGACGGGTTCGGGGATGGTGTAGCGTTCGCGGGTCGGGGTTTTGCCCTGGCCGGTCAGCTTGAACAGCCAGCCCTGGAAGTCATCGATGTAGGTAAAGACGACCGGGATAACTACCAGAGTCAGCAGGGTCGAGGTCATTAACCCACCAACTACTGCCACAGCCATGGGTGAACGTACCTCGGAGCCAGCACCGATGCCGAGAGCAATCGGTACCATGCCCGCGATCATGGCGATGGTGGTCATTAAGATGGGCCGCATACGGGCTTCCCCGGCACTCATGATTGCCTCGTGTCGCGGCTGTCCTTCTTTCATGGCCATCAGGCAGTACTCGACCAGCAAGATGGCATTCTTGGTCACCAGGCCCATCAGCATGATGA
>JACMIX010000506.1 GCA_014380935.1 Gloeobacterales cyanobacterium ES-bin-141
GCTGCCCCGCATCGCCGAAGAAGCCGTCTTCCTTAGAATTTTTCTTATCAAAGTTGCTGTTTATCACCTCGGCCAGCTGCCTCGCGGTCTCCGCGTCCTGCTCGTCTTTTAGAAAATCCAGCACGTTGACGACTTCAGACTCAGGGAAGGTCGGGGCGAAGACTTTGACTTTGTATCCACGCTTGATCGCATAGCCAGCTAAAGCTTCAGACTGTGACTCATCCGGGTACTTGTAGTCGTACAGGAGAATGGGAAAGCCTTGTCTAATGGCAGAGCGCAGAAGTGGGTCTATGGCCGAGTACGTCTTACCAGAGCCGGGTTGCCCGATGACGAGGGTTCCCCGCTCCATGTTCGGCAGGTAGAGGCTACGGGAGTAGTCTTTCTTCCAAAACCCATCAGTCGGCTCGCCAATGTTTAGGCCGACCTCATTGTGCTTGCGAATACGCATCTGCTTCAACGCTTCCTTTCGCGCAGCCACAATCTCATGGTTGCTGCCGAATCGGCTAGTGCCGAGCTTCGCTTTGCGCGAGCCGCCTGTTTTGGACCGGGCAAGCGAGAGGAAGCCAACAAACCCGAGCGCTGTGAGCAGCCCTAAATTCTCAGGATTGCGCAAGAATGGCAGGATTTGCGATGAAAGATCCTCGGACATCAGCTACCTCCATGGCGGTATGTTCAACGGTTGAAAACGTTTACAGCAGAGGCGTGCAGGTTCTGGTCTCGTCTGGATTTGAGGAAATACTGTACTTCGTTGAGGGGCAAGCCGGACTTCTTGCACGCCGCCACGACGTCCTTGGTCTCGAGGAGCGCATTGATAAATTTGCCCAGGGCCACCCGCCACTTACCCTGCTCGAAATGCCAGATTTTCGCCTGGACATCCAGCAAATCACTGGCCGGGGCGTCCGTGCCGTCTTTGAGAGGCACCCGGATGCGACTAAGTTCGTCTTCGGTGCTAGCAGCCACTGCAAGGGCCACAGGGCTTTGTGAAGCAGGGGTACCTACAGAGCCTTTCTTGGTATCGAGGGGCAAAGCTGAGATGGGAGGACTCTGCGGCAGCGCCTCGGGTTGTACAGAGGGAGCTGGAGTAGGTTCATTCTCTTCAGAACCCACACCCGGCTCCGGTTCGGCTTGTTGTTCGGAACTGGGACCTTCTAGAGGAGCGGGAGTGGAAGACGAAGCTTTGGGCGCGTTGCCGTTGCCAACTTGGTCCGTAGAACCCATCACCGCCAAGCGCGTCACCAGGTCCATCGAAATTCCCGCAGACTTCGCGGACGATTCCACGGAATCACCGCTACGCACTGAGGCGACGAAGCTGTTCACGCGGGCGACGAGAGCACCGTTCCGTGGAACAAGGCTCTTGGCATTAGCCCGCGCCAAGCCCCTCAACACGTCATCTACGGTGGCCCGTAGTGATCCACCGGTCTCGATAAAAGCTTCACCGGCAGTGTCCGGCACGAGGCGGACGGCCAGGTACTCGGGCTCGCCCGTCCCGCGCTTGCCCTTGACTGGAGCGACGGCGAGCAGCTGGAACTTGTAACGTCGGAACTTGTGATCAGGCGTCTCAGTAATGACCGTCAACACGTCATGGGGACCGTAGGTCAGGCGGCGGTCCTTCGGTTGGACGACCTGCCTCAAGTGCAAAACCCTGGCTCCGCAATCCTGGTTCTGGCTAGCACTCTGAGCGTTCTGGCCACTCGACGCTACCAGGCACCCATCGTCGTCAATGGCAATCCGATTGCCGTCATGCCAAATTTTGCGCACGACCTCCCCAGTAGCTAGGAAGTCGATGTCCAAACTGTATCCAGGCCATATTTTGAGCACAGGTGGCGACTGCCCGCGCAATCCCTCGGCGGTGCTTGCGAACAGTCCGCGGACGGCAGTAGCGGCGTGGGCACCGCTTGCGCTGGCTGCCGTGGCGAACACCGCAGCACCGAGCAAACTGAGCAGTGTTTTGTTCATGGTTGGTAATCCATCGAGAGGTCCATTGTTTGGTTGACGTTGAGCTGCACCGGGGTATCAACGGATAGAGACCAGATGTTTGGGCGGGCCGAGGAGCGGGTGATGGCTTCGCGGGCGCGTTGGTTAAGGTTTTGCGTCATCTGACTCGATCCGCCCTGGATGATCCCGGCCAACAGGTTGATGGGTGGGTAAGCGGTCGAAGCTGCGAAGCCGCCTATCCCGGAGGAGGTCGTTTGGGAGGTCGCACGGTTGAAGAGGGCAGCGCCCGTCTGTGCTGCCCCTGCCGCGAACTGGCCCATGTCCTGCGATGCAATTTCAGGCCCGCGATCGTTGAGGTTGGAAGCAATGAGCGGGTCACCACGCCCGCCGGACACGGAGATGGCTCCTTCTGGGAGCTTTATTTCGGAGCGCCTGCCGTCTTTGCGCAACAGTAGCGACACTGCGGACATCTGCACGAAACCATTGCTTGAGATGCTCTCAAGTTTCGCCACCACTTCTGAGCCAGCTGGCACGGCCTCAGACCCATCGTCATACAGCAAAGGGGAAGTCATCACGATGGTGGCTTGCTGCGCCCTGGCCCCGGTGGAGGCGATTACGTTGCCCTCGGCAACCAACGGCTTCGCAATGACGCCCTCGGCCGTCGTTTGGATGAGCAACTGCTTTGCCACTCTGCCTTTGAGCACAGGCAATTCGTCACGCACTAAGATCCGCCGCTCTTGCCCAGTAGTAGATGCCTGAGCGGACTGAAAGGCGACTGTCCCACCGTCGATTGAACCGCCTTGAGCAACGGATGCTGGACCGCGCATGGCATACACCTGACCGTAGCTGCCAATCTTGGCCAGGTCTTGTAAAGGGACGGTCTGCTGAGTGGCGACGGTAGCTTGAAGGGGCTGAGGGGGCAACTGCGGCAAGCTGGGTGGAGGTCCCGGTGCCACGGATGGGGCAGGAGGTCTCGCGGGCAAGCGCTTCTCAGCGAGAACAGAGCTAGCCTTGGGCAACGCGGGCCGCTTCAAATTTGCCAAATCTTTTTCCTGTTTGCCCAAGGCCACCTCGGTCTTGAGGGTGCCGGTCGGATCGCTCTCTTCCTGGACCGCCAGGGGCGTCGGGGCTGACACAGCTGGGGGCGGAAGTTTCGGCGTCATGTCAAAGCCGACGATGAGCACCCCGGCTGCGCACACGATGCCTAGCATTACAGTGCCGACCGCTCCTGCTTTAATGAACGGGTTATTCCACAATTCGCCGCGCTGGGGCAATTGCCCGGCAAGGGCTTCTTCTGGCTCCTCAGTGAAGCCTTCGAGTAGGTCATCATCGCCTTCGGGCCGGTGGCCGCGCGCGGGGACACCGGCAAGGTTTGCAAGTTCCTCTTCACTGAGGGTGCGGTGGCCGTGGCTCGTGCCCTCGAGGGCCTGGGTCTTGTCGTGTTCCATCACAGAGTGCTCCTTTCGAGATCACGGATCGCGTAAATTTCCAACCCGGCTTGGCGAATTGCATAAACCTGCCTTTCCAGGGCGGTCGCCCCTGCCGGGACCGCAGGCGAGTCTACCGCCCGCAAAAAGACGGTTTTATTAAACGAGATCGTCTTTGCGTCGCCCTGGCGGTAGATACCGAGGTTTGCGACCACATCGACTTTCCACCGCCCGTCGCCGAGCTTTTGTGGGTCCGAAATATGGCTGATGAGCAGTACGGTCTGCGCTCTGCCGGTAAAGAC
>JACMIX010000507.1 GCA_014380935.1 Gloeobacterales cyanobacterium ES-bin-141
CCGAAAATTGAGGGCATCCTCCCAAGGCTGAGTCACGCTTGCGAAAGACCTTTGCCTACCATCATTACCCCTTTGCGCAACGTCTATAGAGGCAGGTAAAGGATCTCGCCTGCCAATTCTGTTGGCTTCATGGCTTTTGCGATGAGATTTAAATCTTCTGCACATTCGCCGATGTTTGTCCTTGGATGAGCGTACAGGACTCCAGTAAAAGGCAGCCAGGCCCGCTGGCGACGTGCAACTTCGCTCAGGAAGTCTTCGTCTTGCGTGAACAGTACGCGTCCAAGCTCACAGGCGCGCTCGAGCACATCCACATCTGTGCTCCCACTTTTACCATCCTCTTGAACTGTGAGTACATCGACTTGCCGAATGCGCAACCTTTTGACAATCTCGCCGTTGGCACACTCGTCGAAGTAGAAGGTGACACTCAGAGTTCTGTTTGTCCAATAGACTGAGCAGCCTTGAGCGCTCGGAGCTTCTCCAGAGCAGGTGAGGGTTGCTGCTGCTGCAATGCCCGCTGCTGGTCTGTACGTTCTTGATCACTCTGGATCTCGGAGTCCAGTTGTTCTTTGTGATCGTAATAGTACGCAAGGGCCGAGAGGATTTGAGCAAGAGTGAGAGGGTGATGGGCACCAACCAAGGCCTCCGGCCCGGAACCCCAGGCAGTGTGCTCGGCAGCCAGTTGTTTTACTTTGATCTGAGAGTCAGCAAGAATTGCCTGACCGTCCTCGGTCAATTCGATGTGCCTATAAGCAGTAGGCGTGCGTCCATTTGTCATAGCTGCATTCTACTTTCTAGTGTCTGGTGCTTTGGTCTCTGTCGCTATTGTTGGTCAAGGCACTGTCAAGTTGTGTGCGACTTATGCACCATCCCCATGCAGCAGCGGTTCCATTGCCCCGACCGACCAGGTGGCTACTTCAAAATCGTTCATGCTTGTCTGATTATTATCCAGCGATTCATTCGACAAATTGTTCTAGGCCCTGGAATACTTACCAACTCAAGCTTTTCACCAATCTTTATTGTGCAAACCGGCGATTGTATCAGCGATTTTAAAGCCGAGATTTGCATTTATTAACCAGCCACGGCCAGCATTTTGGTAGCCCGCGGGATAACCAGTAAACGGTAACTGTTCACCCGCGCACGAGTTGCTCAAGCAGGGCCATCTGCCTGGGCAACACCCGATCCAGAGCGTACTTTTCGAGAATCAATGCCCGGGCACGGGCGCGGATCTCAGCCATATGGGTTGGGTGGTCGAGCACTTCTTCTATCCGCTCCGCGATCTGCCGCGGCGAGAAGAAATCTACCAGCAGTCCGTTGACACTGTCGCGGATCATCTCCATCACCGGCGGGGTGGCAGAACCCACCACCAGGCACCCGGCCGAGAGCGCCTCCATGAGCGACCACGACAGGATGTACGGGTAGGTCAGGTGGACATGGACACTCGATGATTGCAGGACCTGCACGTACTGCGCGTAGGGCAACCGGCCGGTGAAGTGTAGCCGAGACAGGTCCGGGGTAAACTTTTCGAGCATCAACTGCTTGTATCCTTCGGGGAGGGGGTTGCCGTACTCGACACGGTCTTCCCCAACCACGACCACGTGGCAGCGGGGCCGTCGTTCGAGCACCAGGGCTGCTGCTTCCATAAATTGAGGGAACCCTCGCAGGGGTTCCATGCCAGTTGCCACATAGGTGACCAGTTCTTCAACCGCGCTCAGGTCCAGGCCGAGTTGCGGTAAGAGTAACCGCCCCGGTTTGGGATGGACGATGTGAGCCGGGATGCCGTCGTGCAGGACGTCAATCTTGGTACGCATCTCGTTTGGGAACTGACTTTGCTGCCAGCGGGTGGGCGAGACGCCCCGGTCACAACTGTCCAGATCGAGCAGAATCGGCGCATTTTTGGTCCGGATCTCGACCCGAGCATTGGCATCCACCGGTATAGCCGGGTCAAAGCCGTGGCTTGAACCCTGAGAACGGTAGAACCATTCGAAGTAGCACAGTAGCCGCGCCTGCGGAAAGATATCTTTGATAAACAGGGTGGGTCCCCACCCCGAGTGGCCATAAACGATATCGGGGACGAAGCCCTGACTTTTGAGCTGCTCCGCCAGCCGGTAAACTGCCTGCCCGTCCAGGACGCCGTTCTCGAGCGTTTGTACACAGAAGTGAGTCTGGGAATGGACTGCGCGTGCAGGAGTGTAGAGAACCTTGTGAACACCGGGCAGTTGACCCTCCGGGCGCATCGTCCCGAAGACGACCCGGTGATCCGGGTGAGCGGCCAGGGCAGCGGCCAGATAGCGGAACTGGCCCGGAAAAACGCGGTGTAGAAACAGGATGCGCATCGGTGTGGGTAGAACTGGCCATCCTCGACGGACTACTCCTAGCGCACCCGCACCGGGTCCGACTGTTCTTTGAA